>PMMV01000110.1 GCA_003162115.1 Methanobacterium sp. | reverse complement strand
TTCCCCGAACATAAGTTCCACATTGTGGATGTCCTTCAAAAACGTGGTCATATCGTTGGAATGACGGGTGATGGGGTGAATGATGCACCTGCACTTAAAAAAGCAGCCATTGGTGTTGCAATGGGTTCAGGTACTGATGTTGCCAAAGAATCTTCGGACATGATACTCCAGGATGATAACTTTGCAACTATTGTTGAAGCCGTTAAAGAAGGACGTACCATCTTTGACAACATAAAAAGATTTGTGAAATTCCAGCTTTCAACTAACATAGGGGCAATACTGACCATAGTCTCAGCATCCCTCATGAGCCTGCCTATACCATTCAACCCCATTCAGATACTCTGGATAAACATAATAATGGATGGACCCCCTGCTCAGTCCCTCGGTGTAGAACCATCAGAGGAAAATGTGATGGAACGCCAACCAAGCAAGGGAAACATCATACCTAAACGAAATCTAATTAAAATAGTAATTGCAGGAGTTGTTATGAGTATTGGGACACTTTTACTCTACTACTACGAATTAACCAGTGGTGCAAAGGTCATATCGGCAACCACTATAGCATTCACCGTTTTTGTTATGTTCCAAATATTCAACGTTTTCAACTGCAAAGCCAAGGGAATGGTAACTAACAAAACATTAATTATAGCCGTTGTTGTATCGTTTGTTCTACAGCTAGGTGTAATCTACCTGCCTTATCTGCAGCATATATTCAGGACAACATCAATTTCAATTATTGATTGGGCTTTAATATTAATTGTTGCATCGTCAATATTTTTAACTGAATTCATAAGTGAAAAGGTGATAAAATGAGGGTCATGGTCATGGCAGGTACATCTGATGCTGTGCGTATCATTGGCAAATTAGCTGAATATGGAGATCTTGAAGTCATTGCTACAACAACCACAAACTATGGTGGAGATCTTGCACTATCCGCAGGTGCTGATAAGATTATTGTGGGGCGTCAGGGTGTGCAGGAGATTGCTAAATTATTAGATATAAATAGAATTGATTTGCTGGTGGATGCAACCCATCCATTTGCTTCTGAAGCAAGCATCAATGCTATTAAAGCATCCCATAAATCTGGAATAAAATATATTCGTTATGAGAGACCGTCCATAAAAATTCCAGACCATGTGTTTGAAGTTTCATCATTCCAAGAAGCAGGTATTATGGCAAAGAAGATTATGGAAAAAAATCTAAATGCTCGGATGATGCACCTTGCGGGTGTAACGACCCTCAATGAGATAAAAAAAACTATAGATCCTAAATTAATAGTTGCAAGGATCCTTCCAATGGTATCATCAGTCAAAAAATGTCTTAAAATTGGAATTCCAAGTGATAATGTAATTGCAATGCAGGGAACATTTTCAAAGGAATTCAATAGGGCGCTAATGAGGGAATATGCCATAGGAGTAGTTGTAACCAAGGAAAGCGGTGAAACGGGAGGGACGCACTCCAAGATAGCTGCTGCTACAGAGCTTGAAATTCCATTAATCATAGTTAAAAGGCCAATAATCCGTGAAATGGAAAATGAGAGCGTATTTAAGGATATAGATCATCTTCTAAAGTATATTGTCTCCTTATTTGAAAATTAATTATTTATCCCTAATTGTTAAACATTTGAGTTTTAATTCAACTAATTAATTTCTTTTTTAATATTATTATTAAGTTAAGATAAAAAAATAAATTTAATTAATGAATTAGCCTCAGATCGCCCATCAGTCATCATGAATCAGAGCTCATAGGGTTCATCACAGGCTGAATAATAAATTTGGTCTGATTAAATAATAAAAAAAAATAAATTTTGGAGTCTGGATTTATCCAAACATGACTCCAGTTTCTTTCCTCATTTCTTCGTCGTGTTCCATGCCAACAATTTTATCAACAGCATCCATAAAATCGTTCATAGTAACAGTGGATCTTTCTTCTCTTATTGCAAACATACCTGATTCGGTACAGATCGCTTTAAGGTCAGCTCCTGATGCACCTTCTGAAAGGGAAGCAATATGCCTTATATCCACGTCTTCATCCAAAGTCATTTTTTTGGTGTGGATCTTTAAAATCTCGTTTCTACCGTCTTCATTTGGAATTGGAACTTCTATAAATCTGTCAAAACGTCCCGGTCTTAAAAGTGCAGGGTCAAGAATGTCGGGTCTGTTGGTTGCGGCCACAATTCCAACATCACCCCTACCTTCAAAACCATCCATTTCAGCAAGCAGCTGCATAAGGGTTCTCTGAACTTCCCTGTCGCCACTTGTGGAACTTTTGAGCCTTTTTGCCGCTATAGCATCAATTTCGTCTATGAAGATTATACTAGGAGATTTCTCTTTTGCAAGTTCAAAAACACCTCTGACAAGTCTTGCACCTTCACCTATGTACTTCTTAACGAATTCGGATGCAACAATCTTTATGAAGGTTGCATTGGTTTCATGGGCAACAGCCTTTGCAAGGAGAGTTTTCCCTGTTCCCGGAGGGCCATAAAGTAGTACTCCTTTCGGTGGTTCTATACCTATGTTAACGAACAATTCTGGTTTTTTAAGGGGTAGTTCAACAGTTTCCTTTATCTCTACTATCTGATCCTCCAATCCTCCAATCTGTTCGTATGCAACTTCTGGTTTTTCTTCTACTTCCATACCTGTAACAATAGGGTCTTTTTCGGATGGCAGAACATGTACTATGCTAAATGTCTGCTGATTAAGTGCCACACGAACACCTGGTTCAAGTGACTTTTCATCTAAGAATCGTGAATATCCAATTACAAAATTAGGGCCGGTGCTGCTTTTAACAACTACCCTACCGTCGTCTAAAACTTCAGTTACTGTAGCAATTACTAATGGTGGTGATCTGAACCTTTCAATTTCTCCCCTTAGAGATTTTACTTCTCTATCCAGCCTCATTTTTTCGTTTTCGATCAGGACTTTATCCTTTTCGAGCTTCCTAACTTTCCACATTAGGTTACGTTTGGTTTTAGTGTTGTCCTCTTTTAGGATTTTTATCTCTGTTTTAAGGTCTTCAATCTTTTTTAATACATTTGGGGACATGTTTTCCATGATCCTCGCTCACTCCTAACTTTTATTAAAAAAAATAATACTCTTAAGACTTAATATTATTTACTGAATTTATTGTCCTTAATAATATTTAAATATAAGGGTATTGATTATATATGAATACAAGTGTAAAGGGATTAGTCATGAGATGCGAGATTTGTGGAAAAAAACTGGTAGAAGAACCATTAAAAACTAAAGTAGATGGTTCAATAATGCTTACGTGTAAAGAATGCTCAAAATTTGGTAAAGTTCAGAGAGAAGTGCCTAAACCAAAAAGACCCGGAGCATCAAGGGCTAGGACACCTAGGAAAGTTCAAAGACCAAGAGAACCTGCAGAAGAAGTAGTTGAAAATGTTAAGGACATTGTTAGACAGGCAAGAGAAAAGAAAGGATGGTCCCGTGAAGAACTTGGAGAGAAGATATATGAAAAGTCTTCGGTTGTAAGTAGAATAGAATCAGGTAAAATGGTTCCAGATCTTAAGCTCGCTAGAAAGATCGAGAAATTGATGAATATTGTACTGATTGAAAAAAATGAAGATTTATCTTCTGATGACACTGGTCATTCGAAAATTAGGGGAGCAACCATTGGAGATATCGCTCGTATAAAAAAGAATTAATAAATAATGGAACGATTTTGTTTGAGCTTTTCAGTCAAAATTCTTTTTCAGATTAATTATATTTCTTAACAAAATATAGAAAATAATTAACTTTAATTTTTTTAGTTTAATTATCAACATGGTAAGTTTATTTTATTTAAAATTAGTTTTTTGTTGCTTATTTTTATGCGAATAATAACCTTTCAGATAGGTTAGTTCATGAAATGTTTTCATCAACGCTTTAAATTGACTATACTCTTCACTGATCACGATAACATGTGCTGGTGGATGTATTTTCCTAATTTGTACTATACTTTTAGTAGTGTCGTCTTCAACACGAACAAGAACGGCTATATTTGATTTTGATCTTAATTGCTGTTTTAAGATATTTCCTGCAATTTCATCGGCTTTTTTTGGGTCTATAATCCTAGGTTTTCCAGCTATCTTGAGTCCGGCATGTCTTTCAATGTCTGCTATGGCATTCAAAAGTTTTCCCTGATCTTCAGCGCGTATTAAAATTAAGGCCATTATTTTTACTCCTTCTAATTAATTAAAACATAATCATTGAATTGATATAATTTAAAATGAATTATGAAAGAAAGACGATCATTCATCTTTCTTTCTCCAATTATCTAATCTAGTTCAAATTATTTTTTAAGGAACGAAGATATTAGAGTGCTTCTAAAGAGAACTAGAATAACAAGTATCAGTCCAATAGCAGTCTGCATATTACCTAGAATGCTCAATATTGAGGAGCTTATAGGTAAATTCCATGGGGGTGAAGTTCTATTGTCTTGCAGTGGTGTATAATATACTCCTACAGCTTTTTGATTTTGGTTCACGTTAATATCTCGAGGTTCTACGTCGTTAACACCTACAAGCAGTCCGTTTCCTATTGCTTTGTTGATATCACTGGCTATTTGTGTATTACTGTACCCATTTTTAATAACAGATGCCTCTACTATTTCCTGTGTTGTTTCTGTAATTCCCGGTGCGTCGCTTCCATAAACAGATACGGCTACTGAGTTTGCAGTTACCGTTATTGCATTTTCAAGAGCTTGGTAAGCGTAGACTGTTGTAAGGTTAGTACCGTCAATTGGACTTGTTTGGTAGTTATCAGCTTCAGGAAAAGCAACGCTCCATCCATTTGGACTTACTTTACTGTAAGGTTGATCCATGGAAAAACCTGTAGTATTATAAGCGGGGGGTGTGAACATATCACCTGTAGTTATTCCAGACACAAGGTTCACAGCACCTCCACCGTGTTTTTCACCGGCATTTATGGCAACATTTTTAAAAGCAGCTGCAACAACAGCTGTAGCAGGATAACCGTCTCTTATCATTTCTCCCATCATCTCTGCTGTTTGCAGGCGCACAGCATCAGCTGTACCGTATTGGGGATTACCTGGAGTGTTTCTAAGGTGTATTATAGCTCCCCGATCGCCTGGTGGAAGAACTGCCAAACCACCATTGTAAGGAGTTATAGTAATAGTATTATTGGCATCAACAATTACAACATAGGCTAAGAAGTAACCACCAACAGCAGCACCTATAGTCGGCCCTCCATCCATAACCCTTATACCTGAAAACCCATTAGCTAAATCGGCTGCTTGTGCTGCAGTACCGCCATTTTCAAGACTATTTGTGGCTGAAACGATGGCGCCCAGTCTAGGAGTTTCGTTACCTTCACCACCAGACAGTACAGCAAAGTGATCATTTTTAGACATTATGAAAGTTGACTGAAACATGTTTTCAGCCCATGATTGACTTCCTGCTGCAGCACCGTTTGGATCCTTTCCTGTAGGATCTGTAATAACTACAACATTCATGGTGGCTGATGCTGTATTAACTACCATTGCTACAGTTATTAGAAATATAAAAAATCTCATTAAATTTGATCTATTCATAATTCAACCCCTTAAAATGTTCCGTTCAGCCCTTTAATTTGTATGTTTGAGAAGTCTTCGATAACATTAACGGTAACTAATCCTGTTTGGTTATCTACCTGAACATCGGCTGCAGCAATTGGAGTTATCTGCGTACCTGGAATTGTAGTAAGCATAACGGCCTGTTTGGCATTATCTATGGCTTCATTTAGCGGAACTTTACGTTTACTCGTAACAAGGGTGTCTCCTTGTATATAACTTCCTGATCTAAATCCGACATTTGCTAAACTGCTTTTTATTGAATCTAAGGGAACGATGTCATTACCTTTGACTATAATTCCAGATATTTGAACTCCTTGGTCTCCAACATTTGTGGAGGATGCGTAAGACATGTAAGTCATGACTCTTCCTGATAAAATAAGCATGAAGGCCAGTAACAAAATAATTAAAGTATCTCTCCTAATTTTTATGAACATTCTTTCACCTTTAGTGCATTGAAATTTGAACTTATAATATTATATATTGATCATTAATTTTGATATTATCTTAATTGATATTATCTTAAATGATATAATAGTATGTAAAGTATTACATTAAGAGTGACTTATTAAAAACTATCTAAATTTTGCTATCTCTCAATTTGAGAATATTTTCTTTGTATTTGAATGCAGCTTCCCCAAGACATACTAATGCTTCTGTTTTACATTCTAATCCCTTTTTAAGCCCTTCTAACACCTGATCAGAGTTCGCTCCGAGGGTACCCTTTTTGAATTTTACTGGATATACGTCGGTAAATATGATCTTTCCAGTTGAGATATATTTTTCTTGTTTTTCAGCTGCCTTCCTTGATGCGAAGGATGCAGGCACAATGAAATCCCCATTTTTGAGGGCTTTTTCTAGTATTTCCACATCTCCAGATTCACCAGATTCGGAAGAGACAGTAATAACGACTGTGATTTTATTATAAACTTTTTTCAACTCCCTGAGAACTGTTTCAATTCCTGCAGGGTTATGGCCGTAGTCGAGTACAACATCCATTCCATTATGATCGTACAAATGTTCAATTCTACCCGGAACACCTTTAAAACTTTTAATAGCTGTTAGTATTTCATTAATAGGTATTTTGAAAAATTCTCTAGCAGCTACGATTGCACCAATTGAATTGTAAACATTGTGAAGTCCGATTAACTGCATTTTCACATCTACCTCACCTTCGGGTGTTTTGAGTGTGTACTTTCCATTAGATTCATCTATTTCCTTTGCAAGATAGTCTGGTTCGGGTCTTGTTATGCCACATTCACAACTGTAAACCCCTGAGCCTGTAATGGTTTCATTTATCATAATATCCCTTCCACACCAGCACGTTTTATAACCGATACCTGCACTCGATGAATCCACACCAAAGGTAAGAACATTATCCTTATCAGAATCAATCAGTCCGAATATAGTTGGATCATCTGAATTGACTATTAAGAGTTTATTTTTGAAGTATTCTATAAATTCGCCTTTAATACTGGCATAGCTCATGAAATCATGGTCTTCATCTAAATGGTCCGGATTTATGTTGGTTACAACACCACATCCTGGTTCGCAGCGTTCAACCATTATTTTGAGATCACCAGTTTTTCCAAATGTCCCTGTCTCAAGAACAGCTACATCTCCAGTTAACCTAGCCTGTAAAGGTGGGATGTAATCAATATTTCCTTGCAAATTTCTAAAGCCATGTTCTGTTGGTTCTAAACCCACATGTCTGCAGATATGTTTAAGAAGAGTGGTTGTTGTGGTTTTGCCATTAGTACCGGTTATACATATGACAGGTTTTTCTGGTTTGAAAATTTCCAGACAATCCTCAACAGTTAGAACATTCAGTCCATAATTTTTTATCTTCTTAAAAAGATCAGATGTGTCCATTGAACTTGGAGGGGTAATGATACAAGTTGAATCCTTAAAAAATGATTCAGGGTGGTCTGCTAAATATAACGGTAGTTTATAATCATTTAAGGTGTAGAGATAATCACATTCTTCCTTCGCGTGCATATCTGTACCTATTACATGATAATCATGATCCATTAACATTCTTGCTATAAGATTTGAGACCACACCACATATCCCAATAACTCCGTAAACATTAGGATCAGCATGCTTTGTTTCGTTACCGTTCACTGCATTACTCATATTTTTTACATCCTTCCTTAATACCTGATATCATCTTGGTTTTAACATCCTCGTAATTGGTAATGGCCCCAGGGCCGACATGCAGGATCGTGCATCCCGGATTTGAATGTTTAATAGATAACGTCCCTGCGGTTAAAATGTCTTCAACAGGAATCTTCAGAGCATCTGATTTCTCAGCTCCCTTTATAACTTCATTTGCAGCTTCAATATCATATTTTTTGGTTGTTTCGTTGTATCCACTACAGATTATTACCTTAGCATACCTTCCAACCACTTCTCCAACTTTAAATTTGTCTCTTGGGTTAGTACTATCCGGATTATCAATTATAACAATAAGTTCTTTGTTGTTAAAACATTCAAGAGTTTTTATAAGTCCTTCAGGCACAAATGCTGCGTCAAAATGGACTTCTCTCCCATTATAATTTCCAATATATTCCATATGTCCGGCAATTCCTTTAAAACTTTTTAAACCATTGATTATTGAATCTTCATCCAGTCCATAAGCCAGCGCAGCAGTAGAAGCAGCAATAGAATTTTCTAAGTAATATCCTAGTAAATTGAATGATGTTTTAAAATATCCCTTAATATCCATTCCACGTATATTATAGGATATATCCAATATATTGTCTTCCAATTTTCCATTAACTTGACAATGATTGTTATTTCCTTGACAGTAATAAATTGTATCGTCCCTTAAAGTTTTTAAATATTCCATACATTGAAGTCCAGAAACCAAAATTTTACTAGAATTTGCTATGAAAAGTTTTCTTGCCACATATTTATCCATTGAATAGTCAAATTCGTCCAAATGATCCGGGTAAATGTTGGTAATTACGCCAACATTAAGAACAACTTTGGACATGAGCCTTGAAGTTCCATGGGGAAGCTCTAATACTGCAATGTCGTTTTTCTTGTGAAGTCCCTTTACAATCCCGTCTACAATAACTTCACTCAGTAAGTTCCCCTTTCTAGATGAACATGTCCAGACTCTGTAGCCTGCTTCCTTGAAGATTTCAGACAGGATATGTGTGGTGCTGGTTTTTCCAAGAGTTCCTGTAATTCCTATAATATCTAAATCCAATAGATCATTTATAACTGTTGAAATGTTCTCATTTCCCAATATTTCAACTTGTTTATCTTTCAACAACTTCCTTATTGGAGAATTTTCAGGAACAGTAGGGGATATATATGCATAACTAACATTTTCAACTCCTAAAGATGCATCTGGACCTAACATTAGTTTTACACCTTCTTTTTCCATTATTTTAATGGTTTCTTGAATCTCTGGGGAAAATTCTTCAAGTAATTTCCTGTCAGTTAAAATAACCTGATTTCCGGTGTGATTAAGTATCCTTGCGACTGGACGTCCAGCATTACCTGCGCCAATTACTATACATTCCATAACTATTCCTCAAGAATTTGTTTATTACCCATTAATTATTCTGTAAATTTGATTAAAATTACTTTAACATCGTCAGTTTATTTATTATTTATCTCAATTTCTCATTTATATTAAGTTATTTATTATAAGAATAGTCTTCAAGATTCATTAAATTTAATATAATTACAATAAATTTAAACTTAAGAAATTTTAGTCAACAAAATGATTTCAAGTAATAATTGGATTAAACATGTGAATAAAAATAATAAAAAATTAGCTATTCAATATTATTTTCTAAATTTTATTAATCTTCCTTAAAGCATTAGTTGCAGGATCCATTCCCTGAGCACCTATAAGTAGTATTGTATCAGTTTTTTTTGCGGATTTTATTATATATTCCAGTGCAGGATTTAAATTTTCTTTAAATATGTAATTCAGATCATGGTCCATTAGAGTTTTAAGAACAATTTCCCTTTCTCCTGGTTGGACTGTGTTTGCATCATCAACTACTTCAGCACTGCTTGTGACAACGATATAATGATCAATGTTTTCAAGGCTTTTAACTAGTGCTTCTGCATTTAATCTATTGATTGATTCACCTCTGGAACCTCTAATAGCAAATACAATATAAAGCACTCCTTCACACATTTTTGCTGTACTTTTGATAGTAGCAATTATACCGTCTGGATTGTGGGCAAAATCATCAATTATAAGTGGATCATTCCCAAGTATGGTAAACCTTCTCTCAAGAGGTTTATAAGATGATACTGCTCTTTTAATGATTTTTAAATCAATATTTAAAGCTAAACAAGTTCCTATTGCGGCCATAGTATTTTGCAAAAAGTGTTTAGTTTTGAATGGGAGTTCTTCAGTTTTCATAAACAAATTTTCACCAAGGTAAATACCATCCGATTTAAGGATTATATTTGGATATGCAGATACTTTTCCGTTACTTCCATAGAATGAAAGTTTAATACTGCCTTTTTCTTTTATAAGCTCTCCCATTTTCCTTAATAGTGGATCATCATAATTTAAAACAGCATAATTATTTTTTAAACTATCCTTATCACTCTTATTGTCGTTTGATCGGGATGATATGGCTTTTAAAGATCCATATATTTCATTAAATGTTTCATCAATGGAATTAACCAAACCTATATGATCTAAACCTACATTTGTAATTACAAGCACTCTAGGATCAACTGCAGATGTCATGAGACGAGCATGGTCTTTCATGAGTTTATCCAACCATCCCTGAACTTCTGAGACTTCAATAACCATGGCCTGAATTGGATTTTTATTAAGATTTTCGAATTCGGCCAGTTGTTTAGCAACAACAGGATCAATCAAGGTGTTAAATTCTGATCTTGCATCTGTATTGGTATAAGTACTGTACCCTGCCTTTTTTAATATGGTGTAAATCATATGTGCTGTTGTAGATTTGCCATTTGTTCCTGTTACCACTACTCGAAGGGAATCTTTAGCGAAATTTTTAACAGCCCATTTTATTGCAAATGCATTGGCAAATTCAATTTTAGGCGTAATTATAAGGGGAATATCAAGTTTTTCAGCAGTTTCAATCGTTTTTCCAATTGGATTCTGGGTTATCATGCACGAAACTCCTTTTTTTGCGGCTATTTCAACTCCTATCTCATTAACCCAGTGCCTTATTACAACATCACCTGGCTTGGCTTGATTCAGGAAAGTAAAAATACCTTTTATAGGTTTTATATTTCCAAGCAAATTTCCTTTCACTTCTTTGGCCAGGTAAGACGTTGTGATCTCCATCATTTTAACTAATTCCTTATTGTTACAATTAAATTGCATTATATACGTATAGAGCAACTGCACAAACTATTATGGTGGCAGCCCAGTATAATAATACAATTTTCTTCTCTGATAAACCCTTGTAGTGTAAAGTATGGTGAAGTGGTTCAACAGGCAGTTTGATGATATGTGCCCTGTGGAGGAGGCTAACAATTACAGAAATTATCGGAACTGCAATTGCTATCACTGCAAAGTATACAACATCTCCAAGGAATGCTGCTGTAATGTATCCTGCTCCAAGGGCAAATGAACCAGCATCACCCATGAAAATAATTGCAGGGTACCTGTTGAACACAAGAAATCCAAAGCAGGCTCCAGCAATTACAATAAACGGTACTGACCCTCCGGTGTTTCCTATTGATATTGCAAATATTGCCGATGCAATAGATGCTATAGCGATTATCCCCGCTGCTAGACCATCCATTCCATCGATAAGATTAACCGAATTTATAGATCCTACTATACCAAATATTATAATTGGTATTACAAACAGTCCAATGTTAAATCCAAGCACCGAAGCACCAACAGCTCCTGATGCAATAAGAAACAATGAAACCAGTATTTGGGCTAAAATTTTCTCGTTTTCTTTTATTTCACTTTTTATGGGCGCTTCACCTGTTATTTCCACTAAATTATTTTTTAAGAGATATTCCAAGTCCTTTTTTGCTTTAGGTGTAGTTACCCTGGCATTCTCGCCCTTTTTAAGAGTTAGCCTACCAATTTCGATGGGATTTGGGCTTATATTCCTTATGACTTTTTGAATTTCTTTGGTTTTGAGTCCTATAAGATCATCCATTAATCCAATGATTCCAGCGGTCATCATGATCATGACGGTTAAAACAAGGTTTTTATCCGTGTAGTAAACGCATGCTAACAGAAGAACTCCCAAGAGTATAGCAACTCCTCCCATTGTAGGGGTGCCTGCTTTATGACTGTGTTCTGTAACTATGGGATTGTCCTTAACGTCTGCATATTTCAACATCTTCTTTACAAACAGTGTGAAAAGTGTTGTTGATATGAATGCTACTAAAAATATGATAAATTGTACCGGAATATTGCTCAAAATACCACCTTATAATTTTATTAGGAATGAATTTGCATATTTGAATTGCAATTAACTAATTTATGAATAACCTTCTTTACTATACTTTTAATTAATCGGTTCACTTAATTATATTGTTGATATATATAGAAATTAAAGAAATTATTTTAAAATTTCTAGATCTTTGGCTGTTTTAACTGCATTTGTTATTGTTTTACCACGAATAGTTACACGTTCATGATTATCAGGTCCGTGGATGATCCATGAATTTTCATTATTGAACTCTCTGAATTTGTAGTTATTTTTGTTCGAAAAATGAGTTCCAACGGGTATTTCAATTGCAGAATAATTTTTGATCTTATTTTTAAGTTTTATATGATCCCACTGGCCTGAGGCCATATCAATTAGTTCATGCGTAATATTCACATTTGTTGCTGCGCAAGTGATGTACCTCGTACCGCTTGGCCGGGCATTGATCTCTATTACATTATTTTCTCGTGTTTCACAGTCAAATATGATGTCTATATCAGCTGTGCCCTCTAATCCCAACGTATCTGCTATTTTAACAGCAATTTCCTGAATTTTCAGATTATTTTCATGATTATTAATACCTTCGATATCTAAAGGGGCTTTTTTAATCTTTTTCAGCGGATGAATGCCTTCAATTGTAGTTTTTCCTTTATAAACTGGCACTAGTGGTACAGTTTTTCCTTTCCATCTCAATACTTCGATGGAAACTTCAAATCCTTCAATGAATTTTTCAGCAATTCCATTTTCAAATTCGTGGAGATATTCTTTGATATTCCCTATGTATGGTACTATCTTTATTCCAGATCCTCCTTGCCCTGTGACATGTTTTAATACTATAGCTTGATGAACATTTAAAATCGGTTTATAACTATTTTTTGCTATTTTAACGAATTCTGGAGTTTTAATTTTATTTTCAACAAAAAATTCTTTGGTTTTATATTTGTCCACACATATATTGGCAGCTGAAACTGGAGATGATACTACAGGAATTCCATAATCCCCTTCTAATTTCTCTTTCATAATTGCTACTTCAACAAGAGGCCCATCAATCCCTATTAATGGAACAACCCCATCCACATTTTCTTGAATGGCGATTTTCATAGGTTCATTCATTCCCCTTGAAACTATGTAATGAGAATCAGCGAGTTTCAAGTTGGAAGATTGGGGATTTGACTCGGTAATAATGCTTTTTATCGAATTTTTCCTGGTGTAGAGTGCTACATCATCGAATAGACGGGCCCCTATAAAAAGTATTTTCATTTTATCACAAATTAGTTTAGAATACTCTTGATTATGTAAAATTTACAGATATAACCTATTAAATTAGGAATTCAAATCTTTTTTTATTAGATCAACCTTTATTTTATATATGGTTGTGGTTTATTATGTTCTAACTGGGTACATTAATAAAAATTAAAATTATTTTATACAGAATTATCAACGATTCAATATTATAAGGTGAAATTTTTTCTTATAATTTCAGTAAGTTCTTCTACACTATTTTTAACTTCTTCTGAGATAATATGGGACATTTCCATATTTTTTGGTTGTATCCCAATTAGTAACATGCTGGCATCTGTAAAGGATTTCAGATATTTGATCATAAAGGACAGGGGCATTGCATGTGTTGATATGCTGTAATCTGCAATTTCATCACTTTGAACAAACCTTATATATCCAGGGTTCATTTTCATCTCAACCGCATCGATGAAGATTATATGGGAAGGGATTTCTTTTCTAATGATTCTTGTATAGTTTTCAGGTACGGTTTCTGCATTTATAACCACAAGTTCTTGTTGTTTTATAAATAATTCTGCCAAGTTTTCGGCTATTAGAGGCCCTAATGCATCATCTCCGCGCATATCATTGCCAATACATAAAAATATTATCTTCTTATGATCTTGAGTGAATCTTTTTAATTCTTGCTCTAACACTTCCTAATCCTCCACCCATCTCATAACTTAGATATAATTGTAATTCATCACCTGAATATACATTTGTTCTTTCAACAGGGATGATTAACGGAGAGTTTAACATTGGTGTTGGCCCACAGATGATATTATTTGTTATTAAAGTGAAAGTAGTGATTTTAACACCTGAAACTATTCCTGAAGTTTTTATTTTGATATCAAGATACTCTTTGAAGGTTGTAGCTGTATAGCTTAAAAAATTTATTCTACTGTAGAACAGAGGTTCTCCTAAAACCCGATTCTGGGGATGTCCATCCTCTTCGTAACAGATATATTCTGTTTCAACTTGGACAGGTTCTATACAGTTAATAATACCATAGGGAATAGTTATCCCACCGTCCTTCAAATATTTCCTGACAGAGTTAAGAACTGGAATTTGTTCTTCATCTATTAGTGCGGTGTCCAGCATTTCACAGATAATAACATCGGCTTTCTTTGAAAAAGAGAGTTTTGTTGCATCAGCACAAATAACTTCAATATTATCAAGATCTTTAAGATTTGCTCGTGCTCTTTCTGCAATAGATTTGTTAATTTCAACTGCATAAACAAGTTCTGAGTTAGGAGCAGCCCATGAGGAAAGAATTCCTGAACCTGTCCCTAAGTCGTATACAATACCCTTAGCTTTTTTTGAAATGGCTTCATAAAATCCAGCCAATCTAGCAGAGTCAGATGTAAGATTATGGTGATAGGACGTTTATTACACCTTCATTAAATTTAATTTCATTGTTGATTATTAAGAATGATATTAATATTAATCATTCCATATCTCAAATCCTATTACCATTATTAGTTTAATTTGATGAAGAATTTATTCTATTTTTTCATCGCTTGCTGTGCTTGTAAGTTTAACGTGTTCAACACCTTTCAATCTCATAATCTTTTCTGTTAAGTCACGTATGTATTTAACGTCCCCTTTAACAACAACAACTTCTAAACAGTATTTTTCTGTCATGTGAACATGCATAACAGCGTTGATATAATCTCTGTAGTCGTGCTGAATGTCAGTAAGATCTTCCATTACACCAGTGTAATGATGGTCATATATAACAGCAAGTATTCCTATTCTCTCGCCTTCCATCTCATTCATCCACTGATATCGAACTATATAATCTTTTAAAGCGTCTCTTATCCCTTTTGACCTTGATTGATATCCTCTATCCTTTAGAACCTCATCAAAATCATTTAATAATTTTTTAGGTAATGACATGCTTATTCTCATCACAATATTTCCCTCCCAATTTATAATACCATAATACTAAATTTGGCAATATTTAAATATTGTTCTCCTTATCGAGTTTATTTAATTTGCTACACATCCCCTAAATATTTCAAATTTTATAGAAATAATTCACATTCAATATATATAAAATTAATACTTAATACTTTTTACTCTTATCCTCATTATTAAAATATTGATTAAATAACAAGATTTCAAGAAGGTTTTTTGATCATTGTTCAACTGTTCAGATGCTGAAAAAAAATTTATATTTTAGATTCCATAATGTAAAAATTGAACTTCTTGATCTAACAAACTTAGCAATAATTATTAATCATATCCAACAATATTTTAATATTAAGATTTCAGATCATTGGGTAAGAATATCCGGAGGGGTATAATGGAAGTTAAAGAAGCCATGAATCAGGGTGTAATAACTATAAACCAAGAAATAAGACCATTAGAGGCATTTGAAAAGATGTATAAGGAGGGGGTGCGTAGATTATTTGTTTTGGATGGTGAAGGGAATCCTAAGGGTGTAGTATCCTATTCGGATCTCATAGGTGTTCTTGGAAGTTTGCGGCCCACTAACAAGGAAATAGCAACCCTAAAGATATCAGATATAATGTCTGAGGATGTTATGACAATAGATTCACACAATGGAATTGAGGATGCTGCAAATTTGATGGTTAGAGCAGATGTATCCGGTTTATTGGTTCTTGAAGATGATAAACCCGTCGGTGTAATAACGAAAACAGACATATGCAGAATGGTAGCTGCAGAACTGTTGGTACCTGTCTAAAATTTAATCTTGATTCAATTATAAATTTTTAAATTTTGTATTTGATGTGTTTACAGATACTCTAAATTTTATTCTCAAAAAGAAAGTTAAAAAAAGATTTCAGATTAATTCGAAATCATTTTTAATATAAATAAGTATTTTCGTATTATCATNNAAATATTAAAGATATAAAATACATACAATTGCAAAAATAAGGATTTAATGGGCGATAATATATTTAAAGAATGCGGCTGCCGGGATTTGAACCCGGGTCGTAGGCTTGGAAGGCCCAAGTCCTAACCAGACTAGACTACAACCGCAATGCGGCGTCCGGGATTTGAACCCGGGTCACTGACGTGGCAGGCCAGAGTCTTAACCAGGCTGGACTAACGCCGCATAGAATGTTTTTGACAACATACCATGGTTTTGGGTTTATGATATATAAGTTTTTAGGTTACTGTTACTTTTGAGGATTACGGGGTTTCCGGTATCTTCAAGACATTAAAATATTAATGCGTTATAAAATCATTTAAACAGGATTTAATCTGTGATACTATTACTATACATAATATATATTAGCTAGTTCAAAAGAGGAAAAGATTTGTTAATTCTATAAAAACTCTTTATAAAAATCTCAATCTAAGTTTAAGAAATAAATTTTTAGGATTTAAAATGGTGTATAACTATGTACATAGTGATAATGGGTGGTGGACGGGTAGGGTTAAGATTGGCTACTTCATTGGTAGCAGTTGGTCATGATGTTACTCTAATTGAAAATAATTCAGATTTATGCGTCAACGCTGCTAGCGAACTTGATGCCATGGTTATTTGTGGAAACGGAACAGATATTAAAACTCTTTTAGAGGCAAATATTGCAGATGCAGATGTTTTCGTTGCAGCAACAGGAAATGACGAGGCAAATTTGCTTTCTTGCATTCTTGTAAAGGATTACAAGATCAAAAAGGTAATTGCAAGGGTCAGCAATCCAGATCATGATGATGCTTTTCGTAAAATTGGAATTGACATTGTTGTGAGTCCTGAACTCACTGCTGCAGGCTATTTAGAAAAGCTGATAACCCGGCCAAAGATGGCGGATCTTATAGTTATTGGAAGGGGTAACGCTGAACTCCTTGAGCTCACTGTTGATAACAATAAGATGTTCGGAAAAAAATAGGTGAAATAAGTCCTACCAACGATTATATTATAGCTGCAATTCATAAAAATGGTGATATAGAAATACCAAAGGAGGGTATGATGCTTAAAAATGGAGATAGAATATCTATTCTTGTAAAAACTCATGCAATAAAATCTGTAACCAAAAAATTCACAAAATAACTTTTTTTTAGATTATTATTTTTCACCTATTTTCTCATCAATAATTTTCATATCAATATTTTCACTAACTATCTTTGCTAATCTGTCCAGTGAAAACCTTTTCATTTCTTCAAAATTATCGTTTACAAACCCAAGTTTTTCAAAACCCTTTCTACTCCTTAGATCATCAGTGAAGAATCTTCTAAAATGAAAGTTGTGGAATATTCCATGAAAATATGTTCCTGCTGTTAGACCATTTACTGCACCATCAAAACCTGACTCTATGTTGTTCCCACATCCTTCAATTATCTTCAAAAGAGGTTCAGAATCTCCTAATAAAGTTATTCCTTCGTGAAGCTCATAACCAGTTATATTGGCTCCCTTTAAATCTTCAAAGATTCCATTGCCAATTACTGTCCCATGACTTTGTGTAACTATTTTATCAACTTCACCAAATCTGGTCTGAACATCGAGAAGTCCTAAACCATCAATACTTCCGTACTTTGATTCTTGAAAGTTTTCGTCTATTATTTTATTTCCCAGAAGCTGGTAACCACCACATATCCCAAAAATCGGTATCTGAGTAGATAAACGCTTGATGTCGTCTGCTAATCCTGATTTTTTTAATGCTACTAAGTCGCTTATGCTGTTCCTTGTGCCAGGGACTATAATGGCGTCAACGTCATCAATTTCATCATCCAATTCAATTAATTTTATTGAAATGTCTGGTTCATACTCAAGAGGATCTATGTCTGTGAAGTTAGATATTCTTGGAAGCCTCATCACTCCAATCTGTATTCTGCCATCTTTACTGTACGTGTGTTCAGTTAATGAAGCTGAATCTTCTTCGGGGAGTTTAAGACTGTTATCGTAGGGTAATACGCCTAAAACAGGTACTCCAACGATGTCTTCAATTTGTTGTATTCCTGGAATTAGTATGTCCATATTTCCCCTGAACTTGTTAATTATAATTCCCTTAATCCTCTTTCTGTCTGCTTCTGAAAGAAGAGAGAATGTTCCAGCAATTGATGCAAAAACTCCTCCACGATCAATATCAGCTACTAAGATTACATCCGCATCTGCCATTCGAGCGATCTGCATGTTGGCAAGGTCCTTATCAAGCATGTTTATTTCTGCGGGTGAACCGGCCCCTTCAATAATTATAATATCATAATCATTTTTTAATGCTTCTAGGGAACTTTCAATGGCTTCAAGAGCTTCTTGTCTGAAGTTGTTCTGATAATGGTAGAAGTTCATATCTCCTGCAGGTTTGCCATGAACAATAACTTGTGATATGAAATCTTCTTTTGGTTTAAGGAGTATTGGGTTCATATTGTATGAAGGTTCTACACCTGCTGCCTCTGCTTGAAGTACCTGAGCCATAGCAATTTCTGCATTTTCATTTGTTGTATAAGAGTTAAGGGACATGTTCTGGGATTTGAAGGGTGCGACTCTGTAACCCCTTTTTGCGAATATTCTACATAGCGCTGCGACAACAACACTTTTACCCGCATTTGACGAGGTTCCTTGTACCATAATACATGTTTTTTTGTTTTCAGGGTGCAATTTAAGTCTCCACTAATTTAAATTATCTGTTTCTGTGAATATTCTTTCTTGTTCAAGTTATTTATGATATTTATAACATTAGAATATACATAGATTCATTCTAATTTTTAATGTTTTGATTTTATTGAATAAGAGAGCAAAATTTATTTATATCATTAGGCCATAACCATACTAATGATTATATACTGTATTAATTAAATCCATTTAAACCATTTAAATTATCAGATTTAGTTTTATAAGTAGGTTTTTCAATTTAAGCACTTTATCTATTTCAAATTAGGGTATTTAACTATCTGAAATTATATGATTATTTTACAACTCAACCAATGCTTTTATATACCTGAAGTTACTAAAATAAAAAAAAATGGTGTTTAATAATTAAACTGCAATATCTATCAAATCTGAAAAAAATAGTAAAAGAAAATAGTAAAAGTATATAAGATCAATTCTAGAAAATTCAAAAGATAAATACTAATATACAAGATCATATAATATAACATCAACAGTATAGCAAAATAAACACGTTGATTTTTGTATATTGCAAAATTCAGGAGGCTGTCATAGATTATGACAAGTGCAAATTCAAATTCTAACAGTTCATTCAAAGAAAAGCTCGATTTCAGGAGTTATAAATCTTCTGGAGATATAGATGTCCCCGAGAGGATAATAGACCAGATAATAGGTCAGGAAGAAGCTGTTGAAACTGTTATAAAGGCCGCTAAACAGAGGAGAAATGTCCTTTTAATTGGTGAGCCTGGTATCGGTAAATCAATGCTTGCAAAAGGAATGGCAGAGCTTCTGCCGCCTGAAGAACTTCAGGATATATTGGTGTACCCAAACATTGAAGACAACCACAATCCCCTTATAGGTGCAATGCCAGCAGGTGAAGGTAAAAAAGTTGTAATGAACTACAAAGTAAAGGCCAAAGGACAGGAAGAAAAGAAGAATATGTTCATGATGATCGTAATCGGATTTATTCTGGTCGTTGGATTCATATTACAACAGTATCTGGCAGCTATAATAGCAGCAGGAATAGTGCTACTGGTAATAATGCAGATGAAACCTAGAAGTACTGTCATGGTACCAAAGCTCCTTGTGAACAACGAGAGCAAAAACATAGCACCATTTGTTGATGCAACAGGTTCTCATGCAGGAGCACTCCTGGGTGATGTTAGACATGATCCTTACCAGTCAGGAGGTCTTGGAACTCCTGCTCACGAACGTGTTGAGGCTGGAATGATTCATCGCTCAAACAAGGGTGTTCTTTACGTTGATGAAATAGGCACCATGAAGATGAAAACTCAACAGGAACTTTTAACAGCTATGCAAGAGAAAAAATACTCCATCACAGGACAAAGTGAAACAAGTAGTGGTGCTATGGTACGTTCTCAGGAAGTTCCATGCGACTTTGTTCTAGTTGCTTCTGGAAATCTCCAAGTACTTGAGGGGATGCATATTGCACTGCGTTCAAGGATAAGAGGTTATGGTTACGAGGTATTCATGAAGGACTCAATGCAGGACACACCAGAAAATAGGGATAAACTGGTACAGTTTATTGCACAGGAAGTTAAAAAGGATGGTAGAATTCCACACTTTAGTAGAGAAGCTGTTGCAGAGATAATTCGAGAGGCCCAGAGAAGAGCAGGTAAAAAAGACACATTAACACTTAAGTTAAGAGATCTTGGTGGTCTTGTTAGGGCAGCAGGTGATATAGCCAAGGGTGAAGGTTCAGACGTTGTTACCGTAGCTCATGTTATAAGTGCTAAAAAGCTTGCAAGAACCCTGGAACAGCAAATTGCTGATAGATACATTGTCCAGAGGAAGAAGTACAGTGTTTTCAAATCCGAAGGATGCGAAGTTGGAAGGGTCAACGGACTTGCAATAATAGGTGACAGGAGTGGTATATTACTACCAATAGCTGCTGAGGCGGCCCCAGCCCAGAGCAAGGACGAAGGTAAGATCATAGCGACAGGTAAACTCGGAGAAATAGCCAAAGAAGCGGTTCAGAATGTGAGTGCTTTGATTAAGAAGAATACAGGTACAGATATATCTAACCATGATATACACATTCAGTTCCTCCAAGCATACGATGGTGTAGAAGGCGACAGCGCAAGTGTGTCAATTGCTACAGCAGTTGTATCTGCACTTGAAAACGTTCCAGTAGACCAATCAGTTGCATTAACAGGATCACTAAGTGTTAGGGGTGATGTTATGCCTGTGGGTGGTGTCACAGGTAAAATTGAAGCAGCTGCAGAGGCTGGAATGAAGAAGGTTCTCATACCAGCATCCAACATGGATGATGTTCTTCTTGAGGAAAGATACAAGAACAAGGTGGAAGTCATTCCAGTTGAAAACATGAGTGACGTTCTTGAACATGCACTGTTAGGAAACGGTAAAGAAGGCCTCATTGAAAAAATGAAGAAGATTACAGACATTGTTCCAACAGGAATACTTCAGAAACCACATAAACCCGTTACACACTAAAATGGATCTATTACGGAATGAAAGGAATTTTCTTTTACTCATTTTATTTTTTTTGTAATAAAATTAATTCAAATTCTAAATTATATTTTGTTCATATAACAACGTTTTTCATATAACAATGGTACATAGTATTATAAGTGGTGCGAACAAATATTCTACAAGGAATAAATTATTGATAATTTATTAGATTAACATAAAATGTGTTCCTGAATTCAAATTAATTTAGTAGGTACTAATTTTTGATTTCAAAGATTTAAATTCGAAACATAATATTTTGAGTGTAATTAAACCTATCTATTGTTTTATTGAATCTCCAGGAACCTAAAAGGAAGATAAAATGGAAAAACTTAGATTTAAAGATTTAAATATATCTAGCGAAATACAGAGAGCTGTTGAAGACATGGGATTTGAGGAGGCCACTCCAATTCAGTCCCTTGCAATACCACACATTCTTGAGGGTAAAGATGTCACAGGACAGGCTCAAACAGGAACGGGTAAGACCGCGGCCTTTGGAATACCAATACTGGAGATGGTTGACCCATCCGTAAGGGATCTCCAGGCAGTTATACTTTGTCCAACCAGGGAATTAGCAATTCAAGTTGCTGAAGAACTGAAAAAACTATCAACCTATCTAAAGAGAGTAAATGTTCTTCCTGTCTACGGTGGCCAGCCAATAGAGAGACAGATAAAAGCCCTTAGAAAGGGGGTGCAGATAATTATAGGCACTCCTGGAAGGGTAATGGATCACATGAGGCGTGGAACCATAGATATGGGGAATGTTAAAATTCTTGTTCTTGACGAAGCAGATGAAATGTTAGACATGGGATTTAGAGAAGATATTGAATTTGTATTAGATTACATACCAGATCAGAGGCAAATATTACTTTTCTCAGCTACTATGTCCCCTGATATTTTATATATCACACGTAGATATCAGGACGATCCAGAATTTCTGAAGGTTGTTCCTAAGGAACTCACGGTACCTGAGACCGAGCAAGTCTACTTCGAAGTAAAAGAAAAAATGAAACTCGATGTATTGTCACGTCTTCTGGACATTAACGACTTTAAATTGTCTCTTGTATTTTGTAACACTAAAAGAAGAGTCGACAAACTTGTAAGTCACCTACAAATTAGAGGATATGCTGCAGATGGTCTTCATGGAGACATGAGTCAGAGGCAAAGGGATAGTGTCATGTCCAAGTTCAGATCTGGAAATATAGAGATCCTGGTTGCAACAGATGTTGCAGCAAGAGGGATTGACGTGGAAAACGTTGAAGCGGTTTTCAATTATGATGTGCCTAATGATGATGAATACTATGTTCACAGGATAGGAAGAACAGGTAGAGCAGGTAAAACAGGTATAGCATTCACATTTGTATCTGGAAAAGAAGTTTATCAACTCAGAGACATTATGAGGTATACCAAAACCAAGATCGAACAACAGCAGATACCATCCATCAGTGATGTACAAGAAATCAAAACCACTAACTTCCTCGAGAAGATTAAAAGAATAATCAATAATGAAAAACTCGATAAAGAAGTTCACATGGTTGAAAAGATGATGGAAGAAGACTACAGCTCAGTTGAAACAGCAGCAGCCTTACTCAGGATTGTTATGGAAAAATCAGGCAACTCTCCACAGAAAACTGAAGAGTTCGGAGATACAGGAGCAGGTCCAGGCCAAGTAAGATTCTTCATAAACATTGGAAGGAAAGATAAAGCCAAAGCAAGAGATATTATAAAGGCCATTGCCGACAGAACAGGATTATCAAGCTCATCAATCGGAAAGATTGATGTCTTTGATAAATTCTCATTTGTTGAAGTACCAGAAGCCAGTGCGAGTGAAGTTATTTCAACCATGCGAGGAGCCAGGATCAAAGGCAGGTCAGTTAATATGGAACCGGCTAACAAAAGAAGCTAGGATACATCCTATATTTTTTTATTTTTTTAATATGAAACATTCAATTAAATTTTGATTACAAAAGATATTCTGAAGAAGGCTGATTTTAATAGTTTACAATGAACTTTTCTAGAAGAGGTTAATATATGTTAAAAAGAGAAGATTTAACGGGAAATTGGCATAGTCCCGTAATTGAAACAATTGAAAACCCTGATGGAAGTGTTATTTACATCAAAAGGGAAGCAGTATTTGTTGATGATAACTGGGACATATTCATTAGGGCCTTCTTGGATGAAGAGGGTAAAAAACCATTTTTTACAATTCATGCAAAAGGAAACTACATCTTAGGAGAAGAATCAGCTAATTTGAGTGGTGCAGTAACTGTTGACTTCAATAACAGGGCAAGATACGTAACAGCACACCAGAAGTCACTGGTTGACATGTTAAATGAAACAAGTGCATTTGATAAGGATTGGATGCTTGATCTTGAACATGATGTTAGTACAAAAGGTTGTATATTGGTACCATCCATTGAAACATGTCCTTTGGAGTACGATATAGTGAAAATTCAGGAAGAAAAAATTTATTTCGGAGATTTTACTGCAGAACAGAAGGAAGATATTAATAAGCTCACACCGGGAAACCAAAACCCATCAGAAGGTTCAAATGGAATTTGCAGCACAGATAACAGGCCACGTCAGTTAATTAAATATCCTATGATCAAAACAGAGTAAGATTTTTTTTCATTTTCTAATTTTGATGGTTATATTAAATTATTTATAATAAGATTAATTTTAATATTCATTTTTTTCAAGAAATCATTAACAATTATTGGTTTCAGAAATTAAGCAAAAAAGAATTGAATTCAATAATTTTTCATGATTTTATTCATATTTTTTCAAATATCCCGCGATGAGAGGCGCCACTGAAATATTACTCACATCCGATTTAAGGGTATCTGTGGCAAAAACATCAACAACACCCGCTGCAAATATTTTTAAAAGCGCATCTTCAACGAGTACGGGGTGAACACATCCAACAACAACTTTATTAGCCCCAAGGTCTCTTAATATTTTTGATGCGCTTACAATTGTTCCACCTGTACTAATAATGTCGTCGATTATCACAACATCCCTTCCTGCAACGTCAAGATTTTTAGGTTTTGTTTCAACCTTTTCTGGTGATATCCGTATCTTTTCAAGATAATCACATTCACATTTCAAGATTCTAGAAACCTCAGTAGCAAACCCAAGGGCACCTTTATCAGGCCCAATAATCATGGGATCTTCCATTTGTTGCCTTATATAATTAGCTATCAATGGCATTGCTGAAATTTCATGTACAGGGATATTAAAGAACTCTTTAATGTTCTTCTCATGAAGGTTGATGGAATAAATTTCAGATGCACCAGCAGCCTCAAGAAGTTCTGCAACAATAACTGCAGAAACTGCTTCACCGCTTTTAAATCTACGTTCCTGCCTTCCATATCCAAAGTATGGGATCACTACTCTTGTACGTTCAACACCAAGGCTCTTCAGATTTTTAAGTAAGAGAAAAAGCTCCATTAGGTTTTCATCCTGGGGATAGCCTGTTGACTGTATCACCACTACTTCCTTTGGAACTTCACCATTTATTCTTATATAACGTTCTCCGTCCGGGAACCTTCTTGTTTCAATAGGGCTTAAATTTTCTTCCAAGTTCCATGCAACTTTAGCAGCAAGTTTCTGTGAAGCAGATCCGCCTATTATCAAAGAAAACCACCTGTTCCTATTGGTATAATCATTGTAATCATTATTGTTACATTTAACGTCATAAACTTAAGTTATTCCAACCACTATTTATTTGTTGAGTTATGATAAAGATTACATTAAACTTTCTATTCAAATATTTGTTAACTTTATTAATAAGCTTCCCATAATAGTAGGACATAACAAATAGGGATCAATAATTACGATGATGAGGTGGCTTAATGCACGAACTTTCAATGGCCGACGCCATGGTCAAAACAGTTCTAGACGTAGCAGAGAAAAATGACGCTACAGAAATAATTGAAGTAACTATAGAAGTTGGAAAACTCACAATGCTCAATCCTGAGCAGTTAAAATTTCTCATTGATGTGCTGGTTGAAAACACCCTGCTCGAGGGTGCAGATGTCAACATAGTAGAACTTCCAGTTGAATTAAAGTGTAATTTATGCGAATACGCTGGATTAGCAGATATGGATGACTCAGATCACTATTTAGCAATAGTAAAATGCCCGGAATGTGGTGAAAGAAATGTTGAAATTACAGCTGGAAGGGAATGTAATGTTAAAAATATCAAGATAGAAAAGGAAGAGGGAGATGAAGATGCATAAAATTGCAGAAGTAGAAATTCAGCACGATATTATGGTTGCAAATCGTAAACTTGCAGATAGAAACCAGAAAATTCTTGATGATGCAGGTGTGTTCTCAGTAGATGTTTTAGGAGCTATAGGATCAGGAAAAACTTCACTAATCGAAATTCTCATCCAGAAGATGGATCATAAAATAGGAGTCATAGCTGGTGATGTGATAAGTAAATTCGACGCTGGTAGATTTGAAAAATACAATATACCAGTTGTGGGGCTTAACACTGGAAAAGAATGCCACCTTGATGCCCATCTTGTTGAACATGCATTTGGTGATATGCCACTTGAATTAATTGATCTGCTATTCATTGAAAATGTTGGAAATCTCATTTGTCCAGTTGATTTCGATCTTGGATCACACGTTCGAATGGTTGTTATAAGTGTTAGTGAGGGAGACGATACAGTAGAAAAGCATCCTTTGATATTTAAGGAGGCAGACCTCGTTGTAATTAATAAGATTGATATTGCAGAGGCTGTAGGTGCTGATCAGGATAAAATGGTTTTAGATGTTAAAGAACTGAATCCTAATATTAAAGTAATAAAAAGTAGCCTTAAAACAGGCCAAGGGCTTGATGAAATAATAAATATTATTGAAGGATTTATAAATAAATAAAAAAATATAAATCCTTCAAAGAAACTTTTTTTTAATTTATCCAGCTATAATAAAAGTTGATGTAATAATAAAGAATAATGAAATCTTGAAATGTATAAAAAAAGATGGACTGGCCGGGATTTGAACCCGGGGCCTCCGCCATGCCAAGGCGACACTCTACCACCTGAGCTACCAGCCCGCATATCAACTTTAACCTTGTGATATTTAAAGTTAGTGAATCCATATTTTATTTATAGATTCAGGAGAAGTTTTAATGCTTGATTTTAAAATAAGAAATGTTATTGAAGAAGATTTCATAAAAATATCTCAGGTTGCAGAGTACTGCAATCCAATGACAAATGAGAGAAAATCAATTTACATTTGTTCACCAAGTTCTTTAAAAAGACATCACTGGTTGTTACAGGTAATGGAGAAATTAATGGGTTTTTACTGGGATTCATTTCACAAGAAGATCCAGAAAACTCATATATTCATCTTTTATGTCTAAAGCATGCATTCAGAGGACAAAATATAGCTTCAAATCTTGTTGATGAGTTTATTAAAATAGTTTCTTCATGAGGATGTAGAAAAGTTTTCCTGATCTGTAAACCATACAACAAAGCTGCTATCAAATTCTATTCTAAAATTGGTTTTTTGTCATTACAATCGGATGAAACCACTGAAATTGATGGTATTAATGTATTTAAAGATTATGATGGTCCAAAGGACGATAAAATTGTTTTTTTCAAATCTATATAAATTTATTAAAAATAATTCAAAATATTTGTTCATAATTAATATTATTGCTGACAATTTGTTGTTTTCTCTATTTTGAGGTTTAGTGGTCAATTAACAGATTATTAACTAATATACTATATCATTTTTCGAATGCTGATTAACATATTTAAAGGCTAATGTTTCAAAAGATATTAGTAGCCAAATTTTTAGGTATGATCACATTTTTTTATATAATATCCAACTCATATTTGATATATAAAATAAAAAAATTCAAGATAATTTCTAGACATTTATTCTCATTAATAAAAATATTAAAAAAATAAAAGAGGGAAACTATGAAAAAAGCTTTAATATTATTAGGATGTCCTGAATCGCCTTCTCAAACGCCTCTTGCACTATATACAGCACATAAACTCACAAAAATCGGGTTCGAAGTAACAGTTGCAAGCACGCCATCAGCATCTAAACTTCTAGAAGTTTCTGATTCTGAGGAATTCTACGTAAATAAAAAGATAGACTTGGAATTATGCCTTGAAGATCTAGAAGAAAAGGAATATGACTTGCTTGTTGGATTTGTACATAAGGATGCAGCTGTATCATACTTTGTGACGTTCTACCATATCTTGAATACCAAATCAATTGCAATTGTGTTTGAAAAGGATTCAGATCTACTTGAGAAATTTTTAAATGATTTAAAAGAAAACACTGATGCTACTCTCATATCTGCAAGGGCTTATCATAATCCCACTCCAATAAGAGTTAAAATTGACAAAGCATTTAAGGTACTGGAGGATTAGAAATGTCTTTTTGTCTAGAATTACATTTACAGCAATCCGAAGATTATGAAATACTCATATCTAAAGCAGGATTCAAAGAAGCTAAGAAGGTAATTGAAAATCACTCACCTAGGATACTTTATGTCAAACCCGGAGCAAAGGTCCTGGGGGCTAGAATTATTGGAATTCCACCTATACCCATTGGTATTGATGAAACTCAGTCTAGAATAACTTTACCTTACACAAAACCTTGCCATGGTACAGCTGTTGTAGATTTACCTGTCGAAAAGGAGGAAATAGACAAAGTTAAAGCTATTGCAGTAAATCCAATGAAAAAATAAGAAGTATTATTTATCAAATTTATTAAATTTATATTCACTTTAATGGAATTTAGGAGATTAATATGCTAACAACAGTAGTAGGAAGTTATCCTTCACTTCCACAGGATCCAAAATCAATAGGTTCCAAAATATCTAATTTTTTAGGGTCCTACGATCCCTATATTCCCGCTCTGGAAATTGCAGTTAAAGACCAGGTAAATGCACGTGTAGATATTATTTCTGATGGGCAGGTGAGAGGAGATATGATTGAAGTCTTTGCAAGAAATATACATGGTATGGCAGTTGTAGAAAATACTCCTAAGATATTGGGTAAAATTAAACCTGCTGTTAATTCTTCAGGTACACATGATCTTAAATTAGCCATAAAAACTGCCCATAAAATTTCAAAGGATTTCTTAAATTCGTTCAAAACAGATTCTAAACTGTTTGATGGAAATGATTTAAACAAAAATTTCAAAGGTGTAAAGGGAATTATTACGGGTCCAACAACCCTTGTATTAGCATCGCGAGTGGAAGGATATTATAACAGGGATAAAAAGGAAAAAATTATTGCAGACATGGCGATAGCACTTAAAAAAGAGGCTTATGAACTTCAGGAAGCAGGTGCGGCTGTTATCCAAATAGATGAACCGTACCTATCGACAGGTGTTGCCGATATAAAAACAGCAAAAAATGCTTTAAAAATGATAACGGACTCATTAGATGTTCCGGTTTCATTGCATGTTTGCGGAGATGTTGGGGATGTTTTAAAAGATATTTTAAAATTTTCAGTCCAAATAATTGACTGTGAATTTGCTGGAATACCTAATAATATCCAATCACTTGAACAGGAATATAATGATTCCAAAAAAATAGGGTTTGGTTGTATAGACACTAAAGTTGAAGGTGTTGATGAATTGAATGATGTGGTAAAACTCATAAAAAAGGGAGTAGATATTATTGGAGAGGAAAACATGATGGTTGATCCAGATTGTGGTATGAGGATGCTTTCAAGAGATACCGCACTCCTTAAACTCAAAAAAATGACGGAGGCAGTAGGATGGCTATAATGATTAAGGTTCCAACTATAAAAACAGGATGGGAATCACTTGTAAAAAGAATTATGAATAACGGCGTGGAAATAACAGATGAGAGGGGATCGGTTACCAAGGAAATTCTAAATACAATTGTTAACGTGAAAAATCCTCTAGACACAGAATCTCCAAAGGGTTACTTTTGGACAGGTGAAAAGCTTGATAAATATTCTAAACAATTTTTAAGCAATGATAAACAGGGATTTATATATACATACGGTAACAGGCTCAGAGCACATTTTGATGGCATAGATCAAATACGAGAAGCCATAGAAAGACTTAATAATTTTAAAGAATCCAGAAGGGCTATATCAATAACATGGGATCCAACAGTTGACACCAAGAACGATGAAGTACCTTGTATGATGCTTGTAGACTTTAAAATAAGAGATGGTAAACTCCATACTACTGGATTGTGGAGATCTCATGATATATATGGTGCATGGTACCCCAATGCAGTAGGACTTTCTAATCTTGCTAAGTACGTTGCAGGGGAAGTGGGATCAGAAGTTGGTATGTTAACCATACATTCTATCAGTGCCCATATCTACGAGGTTAACTTTAAGGAAGCTGAGGGAGTTTAGACAATATTATGTATAAAATCAGTTTATAAAGAGTATAAATAAAAGTGTTTGGTTATATGATTATATAAATATTAATTAAGACTGAAACATATTTTACTAGGGTTTAGCTAAACATGAAATCGTCTATCCGTACTTATTATACAGCTACGTAATAGTAGAAGTTCAATTATTCTTAATCAAAAAAAGGTGATATAATGGTAAGTGTCAATCTCGAAGCAAAAAAAACATTAGATCAAATGATTGAAAAGGCAGAAGAACTCAACATCGCAGTTTCAAAACTTGAAAATGGTTCAACGATTTTGGACTGTGGAGTTAATGTTTCAGGAAGTTTTAAGGCTGGTGAACTCTACACCAAAATATGCCTCGGAGGACTTGCAGAAGTAGGAATTTCTATACCAGGAGACCTCTCTGAAAATTTTGCAATACCTTCGGTAAAGATAAAAACTAATTTTCCTTCAATATCTACTCTTGGATCTCAGAAAGCAGGATGGTCTGTGAGTGTAGGTGATTTCTTTGCTCTTGGTTCAGGACCTGCAAGGGCTTTGGCTTTAAAACCTACAGAAACCTACGAGAAAATTGGATATAAGGATGATGCAGATATTGCAATACTCACNNTCATCACTTGTAGGTTCAATACAGATAGCTGGAAGAGTTGTTGAAAACGGTACATATAAGATGCTTGAATTTTTGAAGTTCGATGTAAATAAGGTCAAATATGCAGCAGGTATAGCTCCAATAGCACCTGTTGATCCAGATGGACTCAAAGCAATGGGTAAAACCAATGATGCAGTTTTATTTGGAGGTAGGACTTACTACTATATAGAATCAGATGAAGATGATGATATTAAGTCCCTTGCTGAACAGTTACCTTCTTCATCATCCGATGGATATGGTAAACCTTTCTATGATGTATTTAAAGAAGCTGAATTTGATTTCTACAAAATAGACAAGGGAATGTTTGCACCTGCAGAAGTTGTTATAAACGATCTAAGGACAGGGCAAATGTTCAGATCTGGAGCAGTGAATGTAGAGCTTCTCAAAAAATCATTCGGACTTTAAAAAGTAAAACAAAAACTTTTATTTTTTTTTATTTTACTTTACAATATCAATTTTAAACCAATTTACACTTAGATTACATTTATTGAATAAAGAAAATTAAAACTTATTTAAAATAATTTTTGATTAAACCCTTCAATAATTTAGTGTCCCTCAATGGTGATAAAAATGAAAATGGGAATATGTGAAACCACATTTGCAAGATTTGATATGGCTAACGTTGCCATGGACGAGATAAAAGGTCAGGTATCCGATGTTACTTTTGTTAGGCGTACTGTACCGGGCGTAAAGGATCTGCCTGTGGCATCCAAGAAGCTTATAGAAGAGGAGGGGTGTGAACTTGTCATGGCATTTGGAATGCCCGGTCCTGAGGATATTGACAAGTTATGTGCCCACGAAGCATCAACAGGATTGATTCAAGCTCAATTAATGACTAATACCCATATAATAGAGGTTTTTGTCCATGAGGATGAGGGCAGAGATGAAAAAGATCTAAAAAAGCTGGCCGAAAATCGTTCTAGGCAACATGCTGACAACGTTGTTAAAATGGTCTTCAAACCTGAAAAATTTAGAAAGGAAGCTGGAATGGGAATGAGGGAAGGAAGAGAAGATAAAGGGCCGTTATGACAGCTTAATTGTATAATTAACATCTTAAAGTTAAATATATATGAACTGGTCTACATAATAATATAATATAACATCTTTGAGGTGATAATTATGAAAGAAGAAGTTTTTTTCAGTAAAGGCATGAAACATGTCAAAGAGGACTATCCAGATCTTTACGAAGCAAGTGTTAGTTTAAATGATGTATGTTACACAGGGAAAGTATTGGATTACAAAACCCAAAAACTCATAGCCATAGGAATTGCTGCAGCAGCATCTGATGACAGAGCAGTTAAAAAACAGATATTAAGCGGCATGAAGGAATTAGATATAACCAAAGATGAAGTTGTTGACATTTTAAGAGTTGTTCTTCTATTAGCAGGTAAACCAGCATTTACCAAAGGCATGAATGCATTGTACAACATAAAAGAGTAAATTCTCTTAAATTTCATGTTTTCTTTTTGGATAAAATTCCCTATTATAATAAATGTTTGATTAATTTTAATCTTGTAAGTTATAGATAAACAGGAAAATTTTTGATCAACGGTAATTTTTATAGTAAGCTTTTTAAAGGAAGTTGATCAANNATCCCATGGATGTGGCGCAAGCTGAACAAAGAGGTGTTAAATTAATGTATAAATATATAAGAGATGCATGGAAAAATCCAGATAAATCCTATGTTAAGGAACTTATGCGCACTCGTACTCCTATTTGGAGGAGAGAAAGCGTAATAATAAGGGTAGACCGCCCTACTAGGATTGATAGAGCAAGATCATTGGGTTACAAGGCCAAAAAAGGTTATGTACTTGTAAGAACCCGTGTCCGCAGAGGTGGAATGCGAAAATCAAGGTTCACAGCAGGTAGGAAGCCTAAAAGGCAAGGTGTTAAAAAGATAACTCCTAAAAAATCCATTCAGAGAATAGCAGAGGAAAGAGTTGCTAGGAAATTCCCGAATCTCGAGGTTTTAAACTCGTACTGGCTCTGGGAAGATGGTAAATTTAAATTCTACGAAATAATTCTGGTAGACCCTAACCATCCATCAATAATTAACGATCCAAAGATCAACTGGATCTGTGAGAATCAGCATACTAACAGAGTATTCAGAGGTCTTACAAGTGAAGGTAGAAAGTCAAGGGGACTTCGTGGTAAAGGTAAAGGAGCCGAAAAGGTAAGATAAGGCATGATCCATAACATCTCATACAGAGCATTCGTTTATGGAACAGAAAATAAGGATAAAGTGTTAGAATCAATTAAAACACTTTTTCCAAATTCTTCCCCTCAATGTGAAACAACAGAGGGTTATTATAAAAATCCTGTTTTAATTTTAAGCAACAAATTCGATAGAAAGAGGGAAATAAATGATTTTGTTGAAAAATTGTCCAATATGAATGATTCCACACGTAAAAGGGTATTGAATCGGCTTGAAGATAAAATGGACGACTATGGAAATTTATACCTGAGATTTGACAAACAGAGGGCCTATTTGGGTGATCTTAAGGTAGTTGAACATGGAGATTCTATTCATGTAAAAATTAAGATTGCAGCCTATCCAGCGAAAAAAAAGGTGGCAATAGAAATTGCAAAGAAATTATTCAAGGATTAGGAACTTGTCAAAGGGCATGTTTTTTGATTTGCACTTTCATGGAAATGAAAATGTGATAAGAGAAGCTGAAAGACTAGGATATGCTGGTTTAGGATTAACACGCTACTTTGAGGATTGTAATGAAGAATTTATAAGGGAATTTGATATTTTAAATGATTCTTCTAATATTATAATTAAGAAATGCATTGAAATATCCTGTAAAAATCCTGAAGATCTCAGAAAAAAAGTCCAGAAGTCCAGGAAGAATTCGGATATATTGATGGTCAGGGGTGGTGATCTGAAGGTAAATAGGGCTGCATGTGAGGATCAAAGAGTAGATATACTTTCACAGCCTTATAGATCAAGGAGAGATACTGGATTAAACCATGTTTTAGCAAGAAAAGCAGCAGAAAACTCTGTTGCCATTGAACTGAATCTCAAAATTCTTTTTAAAACTAATTTAAGATACCGTTATAGGGTAATCAGTCAGTTTAGACATATAATTGAACTTCAGAGGAAATTTAAGTTTCCATTAATTATAACCACCAATGCCAATTCAAAATATGATCTAAGAAGTCCTCAAGACATATTTGCACTTGCGAGATGCTTTCAAATGACCTTTGAGGAATTATTTGATGCCATTTCCGAGACTCCAAAAGAGATTATAGAAACCAATAATGCAAGGGACAGTTTCATAGTTGACGGGGTAAAAACGGTAGAATAATGATATTAAAGTTTAATATTCAATATTATTCAAAATTTATGTGATGATTTAATGATCCAAAAACTCAAGATACTCCCTCCTACCATTCGGGATAAAAAAAGGTATATTGCCTTTGAAGTAACGTCTCTTGGACGATTGAGCCGTGATGATATAATATCCATGTTGTTGGATGGGTCTTTGTATCTTTTTGGGGCATATGGTACAGCCAATTTCGAACTATGGGTTGTAAAGTTATGGAAATGTACTAGTGAAAATAACCCTGAAACTATCAATGAACATAGAATGAAAGGGATTTTACGTTGTAGAAGGGGAGAAGTCGATTCTCTAAAAGCAGTAATACCTACGATAACTAATTTTAGAGGTGAACCCGTAGTTTTCCACACACTTGGTATTTCAGGAACCATTAAATCTGCAATAAAAAACTTTATTAAACTATAAGAATAAGATGAAATAATAGAATAATAGTTTGTAANNAGAGGTACAACTTCCTTAGGTGTAAAATCAGTTGGGGGTATAGTGCTGGTTGTGGATAAGAGACCAACAAGTAAACTGGTAGAACCCAAGTCAATAGAAAAAATATTCCAGATCGATGAGCACATAGGGGCAGCAACCTCTGGATTAGTAGCTGATGCACGGGCACTTGTGGAAAAGGCTAGAATGGAATCACAGATCAATAAAATAACATACAACGAGCCAATACGGGTAGAAGGTTTGGCTAAGAAGATATGTGATATGAAACAGATGTACACACAGCATGGTGGTGTCAGACCATTTGGTTCCGCCCTTATAATTGGTGGAGTAAATGAATCTGGATGTAAACTGTTCGAAACCGATCCTAGCGGAGCTTTAATTGAATACAAGGCTACTGCAATTGGTGCCGGAAGACAAATTGCAATGGATGAATTCGAGAAGAAATATCAAGAAGATATAAAACTTGAAGAAGCTATAGAATTAGCTTTGGATGCAGTTTATGAAGCTACAGAAGGTAAAACTACGGTGGCCAGTGCAGAAATTGCAGTTATAGATGCTAAAGATAAGAAATTCAGAAAATTGTCAGATGAAGAAATAACAGAGCATGTTGAAGAACTCCTCATAAGAAAATCCAAGGAGGAAGAAGAGGACTAAAAATGGTTAACCTTGAAGATGCAGTTACAGCACGCTTGGAATACTTTGGAGAACACTTTGAAATATTGGTGGATCCAGACCTCGCCTCAGATTTTAAAAGGGGGCAGGATATTAATGTTGAAGATATTCTTGCTGTAGATGAAATATTCAAGGATGCAAAGAAGGGTGATAAAGCATCTGAAGAAGCAATGATTAAGGCTTTTGATACAACTGATCATCTAGAAGTTGCAGCTGCAATTATGCATAAGGGCCAGATTCAACTTACAGCCCAACAACGGAAAGAAATGCAGGAAGAGAAGAGGTTAAAGGTTATCACAACCATAACTAGGGAGGCTATCAATCCCCAAACTAAACTTCCACACCCTGCAAGAAGAATAGAGATAGCCATGGAAGAGGCTAAAGTTCGCATTGATCCATTTAAAAGTGTTGACGAACAAGTTAACACTACTCTCAAGGCCATACGAACCAAGATACCAATAAGATTTGAAAAGGTTCGTGTTGCGATAAGGGTCCCTGGAGATTTCACTGGTAAGGTCTATAGTGCAATACCTGAATTTGGAAAGACAACGAAGGAAGAATGGCAACAAGATGGTTCATGGGTGGCAGTTGTTGAGATACCTGGTGGTATGCAGGAAAATTTCTACCAGAAACTCAACGAGCTTACAAGAGGTCAAGTAGAGACTAAATTGCTCTGATTTGTGATCAAAACTACTTTCATTTTTTAGCATTCCAGTAAAGGAGGCAGAATGTGATATTTGTAGAGGATAAAGAAATAGTAATTCCAGGAGATATTCTTTCAGACGAAGAATACCATTCAGGAAGAGGAACTTTCAAGGAAAATGATAAGGTTTGTTCTTCCCTTGTAGGTCTTGTAGCCATAAGGGATAAAAAGATAAGTGTTATACCCTTACAGAGCAAATACATTCCAAAAAGGGGAGATGTGGTAATAGGTGAAGTAACAGATATAAGATTCTCAATGTGGAACCTAAATATAAACTCTCCATACTCAGGTTTTTTACCAGCTTCAGATGTTTTTGGAAAGGAAAAAAGGGAGCTTAACAGAACCTTTGATATCGGCGATGTTTTATTTTTAAGAGTGGTTGATGTTGATGAGGTAAAAAAAGTGAAACTAGGCCTCAAAGGTAGGGGATTAGGAAAATTTAGGGGAGGAATCCTGATTAACATCACACCAACCAAGGTTCCAAGACTAATAGGCAAGAAAGGTTCGATGATCAATATGATCAAGGATGAAACCCATTGTGAAGTTATTGTGGGACAGAATGGAGTTGTATGGGTTAAGGGAGAACCTGCAATGGAAAGAGTGGCTGAAAAAGTCATTAACATGATCGAAGATCAGGCCCACACATCAGGACTAACAGACAGAGTAAGGGACATGCTTGCCAAACTTCTGGGTCGCGAGCCTCAAGAATCAGAAATAGAACCAGAATTATCAGATGCAGCTGAGGAACCTGGAGAACTTGATATATCAGATGAATCTGATGATATTGTGGAATATGATGAAATTGATATATCAGATGAATCTGATGAAATTGATGAAATTGATGAATCTGATGAATCTGAGGAACCGGAAGAAAAGAAAGAAAATAAAGAGGATGAAATGGATTAATCCAAAATAAGGGGTGATTATCATTATAACCAATACCAATCTAAACACCGGTACAGAAGCCAGTGCAAGAGCCGATAACAGGGCTTTTGATGAATTAAGAAATTTAAAAATAGAGGCAGGAATTCTTGAAAGGGCAGATGGATCAGCTTATCTTGAAATTGGAGGTAACAAAGTGCTTGCCGCTGTTTACGGACCGCGAGAACTTTTTGTGAGACGTTTAATGCAGCCTAACAGGGCNNTCCAAGATAACATCAGATGCACTATCACCTGCAGTTTTCCTTGAAAAATTTCCTCGCTCAACAATAGATGTTTACATAGAAGTTCTTGAAGCAGAAGGTGGAACAAGATGTGCTGGAATAACAGCAGCTTCAGTTGCACTTGCAGATGCAGGTATTCCAATGAGAGATATGGTTGTTGCGTGTGCAGCAGGGAAATCAGATGGCAATGTTGTTTTAGACCTATCAGAAGTTGAAGACAAAGAGGGTGAAGCAGATCTCCCAATTGCATTGATGCCAAGAACAGGAGAAATCACACTTCTCCAGATGGACGGACACCTCACAGAGGAAGAATTTCAGAAGGCACTTGACCTTGCAATAGGCGGCTGCAAGAAGATAAGCGAAGAACAGAAAAAAGCCATAAAAAACAGGTATGGTGATTAATATGGTTCATATAGTTCCAGAGATCATAAAAGAAAGCGTAACCAATCTAGTTAAAAATGGTGAAAGAACAGATGGAAGAGCCTTTGATGAGTACAGAGAAATATCCCTTGAAACGGGAGTTATAGAAAAGGCAGAAGGATCTGCGAGGGTAAAGATAGGAAATACCCAGATAATGATTGGTGCAAAACCACAGATAGGATCACCATTTGGTGATACTCCTAATGTAGGGGTCCTCATGACCAACACCGAGCTTTTACCAATGGCTGCACCAAACTTCGAATCAGGACCACCAGATGAAAACTCAGTTGAGCTATCAAGGGTCACTGATAGATGTATAAGGGAGGGTAAGGTTGTTGACCTTGAAAAACTTTGTATAGTTGAGGGTGAGAAGGTATGGATGGTATTCTTAGATCTCCATGTAATTGACTACGATGGAAATCTAATGGATGCAGCTGTACTTGGAAGTGTTGCAGCACTCATGAACATTAAAATACCAACAGCTAAGATTGAAAATGATGAGATAGTACTTGACTACGATAATATGATACCTTTCCCTGTCAATGAAAAAGCTCTCATGTGTACTTTTGCCAAGATCGGTGGTGCACTATTAATCGACCCATCACTTGAGGAAGAGGAGATAATGGGTGCACGTCTATCAATAGGCATGACAGAAGATGGTAGTATATGTGCCATGCAGAAGGGTGGAGCAGAACCTTTAATTAGGGACGAAATACTGAAGTTAGTTTCCATTGCAAAGTTGAAAACTGCAGAGCTTCGAACACACCTACCATAGATGCATTTATAACAAGTGCACTCCAAATTCAATGATCTGAACATTCAATAATTGAAATTTAATCAAATTTTTTTTTATGAATGATTTCATTGAAAAATATAATTCAAAGATATTCAAAATAATCTAGGTGATATAAAATGGCAAGAACAAAAAAAGTAGGCATAACCGGAAGATTCGGTGCAAGATACGGTAGAAAGGCCAAAAGGACAGTTAAAGGAATAGAAGAAAACATGAAACGGGATCATCTTTGTCCTCAGTGTGATAGACCTGCAGTACGCAGGATCTCAGCTGGAATATGGAAATGCAGAAAATGTGGAAACGTATTTACTGGGGGAGCATACCTTCCAACAACCCCTATGGGTAAAACAGCTGCACGAAATATTAAGAGGATAGTCGGAGGTTTATAAATTGTATAAATGTGGAAAATGCGGTACTTTAGTTGACATTAAAGGTTACACTGAATCTAAATGTCCAAGCTGCAGGTACAGGATCCTTTTCAAGGAAATACCACCTGTGAGGAGAAGTATTAAAGCAAAATAATCATTAAACATGTTGATAACAACGTCAAGGAAGCCCTCCCAACGTACAAGATCGTTCTGCAAGAGTTTAGTAAGGGTTTTAAATTCGAGTTATATCAACCGGGGAAAGATGAGCGTCCGTGACGTTCTTATAAAATCTTCAGAACTCGGATATGACAAAATAGCATTAATATCAGAGACTAAGGGAAATCCCAGTAGGATAGACTTCCAAAATTCAGAAGGAGAAATAATATTTTCATTGGAAGTTACTGTTGGAATTCCAAATTCGAATGCTGATTCCAAGAGCAGAGTCAAATCTGAAAATCTAAAATTAAACTCTGATGTTTCTGAACTTGACCAACTTGGAAATATACTCGATATACCCAAGTCTACAAAAGACTCACCATTAGAAAATCTAATGGTGATAAAGAAGGTTGATGAAAAATATAGGGCTTTGATAGAATTTTATGGAAGTAACGGTATCGAAACTGGTCCTAAAATTTTTATCAAGGAATGGAGGTACTAAATTTGGAACATATCAATAATTCTAAATTTATCGGAGGCGTTGAAACAGAACTTGAAATCGATTTTGAAAGCCCTAGAGATGCAAAAATTGTTTTAGAATCTATTAAACCGGAAATCAATGGATCTCCATCTGACAGAACTTCTGTAAGTGTTGATATTCGAGACAGCACTTTAAAAATAGTTATCAATGCTCAAGATACTGCATCATTTAGAGCATCTTTGAATTCGTATTTAAGATGGATAAAACTCTCTGAAGAGGTTATAAATCTTAAAAATTAATATTTTAATGATTAATAATTCAAATTTAAAGTATTTTCAATAAAAAAATTTATTTGAACCTTTTAAAGGTTAATGAGGTGAATAAAATGGAACTTCCAAAAAATATCCAACATCAAATAGCACAATTCCAACAGGCACAACAACAAGCTCAGGCAATTACAATGCAAAAACAGAGCGTTGAAATGCAGATAAAAGAAACTGAAAAGGCACTTGAAGAACTTAAAAAGGTTGAAGGAGACACAGACGTTTACAAAACCGCGGGCAATCTTCTTATAAAAGTTAATAAGGATGAAGTAACAGAAGAACTGGAAGATAAAATTGAAACTCTCAAACTTCGTGAGAAAACAGTTAAACGACAGGAAGAACGTATCATGGCCAAACTCCAGGAAATGCAAGGAACCCTACAAGAAGCAATGCAGGGATCTGGTGCACAACAGGGGTTAGGTAATTGAAGAAACTTTCAGACCATGAGCTTGATGAAATTTCTGGACTTGCTGCTAAATCTGTAGAAAACTTTATTTATTCAAAGGTTTCGAAAAAAGAGGTTGTAAACCTAGATATAAAGGTTGAGCTTGACTATCATGATGGTTTAGATATGGATATACAAGTCGACATCCAATTCGACCCTTTATCAAAACCTGATGAAAAGATTGCAGAAGATGCAGTTGCTCATGCAATTAAAGAAGTTGACAGTTATCTGGCTGATAGTTAAATGTTTTTTTTATATCATAAATTATTTCATAAATTTATATTTTATTTATTTACTCTATTTAAAATCTCAAATTTAAATAAATTGGATTGAATGGACATGATAATACCCGTAATCGATCTGAAAGATGGAATAGCTGTTTCTGGTAAATCCGGAAAAAGGGAAACCTATAAACCACTTAAAACTGTATTCCATAATTCATCCGACCCAATTGCAATTTCAATTGCACTAAAAGAAGCCGGATTCAAGAGAATTTATGTAGCAGATCTCGATGCAATAGAAGATAAAGGATTAAATCTTAAAGTTGTAAGAGAAATGAACAATATAATTCCAGTAATGCTCGATTCAGGGTTGAATAGCTTTGATGATGCTGAAAATATCCTTGATACTGTTGAAAAGGTTATCATTGCAACCGAGACGATTAATAGTCTGGAAGACCTGAAATTATTATTCTCCTTTTTCCCAAAACAAAATCTTGTGATGAGTGTGGATGTTAAGGAAGGGAATGTACTTGGTAAACATATAAATACTGATTTTGAGGACGTTATAAAGATAATCAAAGAAATAAAACCATTAGAGGTCATATTATTGGATGTTTCAAGGGTTGGGACAGAAAAAGGGTTTAATCACGATCTTGTAAATAGATTCATCGATCTCGAAACTAGTCTTATACTCGGTGGCGGTGTAAGAGACCAGGATATTCTCGAACTAACTGAAATGGGTATCAAAAACTTTTTAGTAGGAACAGCACTTCATTCGGGAATTTTCAATAATCCCCTCTAATTTTGATCAAATTTTATTAACTTAACCATCAAACTGTTATTAGATTATAAAACTAATAAAAGGTAGATTATGCCAAAATTTATTATAATAGGTCCATTAACTAGAGATACAATTTTAAGGGATGGGTTGATGTACCACTCCACTGGAGGGGCTGTTTATTACCAAGCAGTTGTACTTTCAAAACTTGAAGTGGATGTAACTGCTATTATCACACTTTCATACGATGATAATGAACTATTGAACGCATTCCCAGATAATGTGAATATAATCCCAATATTTTTCGAAAAAACAATGGAATTTGAGAATATCTACCCTAACCATGATCCTAACCACCGGGTTCAGAAAGCAAACGTACCAAAAAATCCTGTTAATCCTCAAAGCCTTCCTGAAGATATTGAAAGCTACGATGCTGTTCTCTTATGCCCATTGTCACCTTCTGATATTCCAATTGAAACTATTGAACACATATACAGTCACAATATACCAATCTATTTAGGTGCCCAAGGTTATTTGAGGCAGTTAAAAAATCATAAAGTTATTTTAAAGCCGTGGAAGGATTTTCAGAAATTTTTAAGGTATATTCAAATGGTTTTCATCGATGAAGTTGAGGCTAAGGTTATAATGGATAATGGAAGTCGTAAACTCAATATGATTGGTAGTGAACTTTCACAATTCGGTCCTGAGGAGATAATTATCACCCGTGGAGATAGAGGCGCTATGATATACTCATCATTATCAGAGCATACCTATAAAATTCCCGCATTTCCGCCCAAGCAATGCATGGATCCAACTGGTCTTGGTGATACATACATGGCTGCTTATGTAACTAAAAGAATAGAATCACCAGATCCAGAAACTTGTGGAATATTTGCTTCAATGGTATCTACAATGAAACTTGAAAAAATTGGAGCATTCCAAGGAAACAAGTCAATGGTAAATAAACGGCTTCAATGGCATGAATTCTAAAAATCTTAAATTTAGAATTTTTTAAAATAACTTGTGAATTTAGAAAAATGAATTTTTAAAAAAAAAATTTAAAAAATTTTATTAATAGGGGCAAATATTAAATTAACTAGACTATTAGGAGACAATTATATGATTGAAGAAATTGATGAAGGTATAAATTATAATTTTAATAAAGACTTATGGAAGTCTCGGGGCGAGAAGCTGATAAAATGTGAAAAAATATTTCACAAACCTGCTGTTGATGAGACTGGACCTTTAGAACAGATCATCCTAACTTTTGAAGACACAGACCAGATTGACATCGAAAATACGTGTAAAGTGAGTATTACAGCCAATAATATGGAGTTTGGTGTTTGTGATAGTTTTAACAATCCAATAGATATTGAAAATATTATTGGAAAAAGGCTCCTGGACTATGGTGAAATGCATTTTGATACATTCAACGATAATACCGGTGCAGTGTTGAGGGCTACTTTGGTTTTTGAAGAGGATTATGAGATCAATGTGGATGGTTACAACTTATTGATTGAAAAACACATTGAAATAAATGAAAATAAAAATTAAACTATTTTTAATATAAGCTAAAAAAACCTGCTAATCAAAACGATATTTGTAATATAGTACTCAAATCATAAAAAAAGTTAATTTATTTTGAATATAAACAGAATATTAGATTTTACCTGTTTACACCATTATTAATCTATTTAAGCCAAAAGGGACGGTAATATGAGGAATGGTATAATCCCTGCAGCAAAAAATATTACAATACCTGCTAAAGTGTATTGATTGTTTTTATCCATTATACCTGTGCACATTAGTATGATGCCTATAAATCCCATAATTGGGGGAATTATATGTGAGAATANNAATCATTCATTTAAAGTTAGTTGTTAATTTCCAAGATCTAAATATCATGAATTTCAAGGATGGTACTTTGCAATTCTTTATCTGACTCTGCTATCAAATCGATTCTATCCACATTAATATTCCGTTTATATAGGTATTCAACCAGTTGTACAGGAGTAATATTATCGTCGATATCAAGAATTATTGCCTCAGCTTCATGGCTTATCTTAGTAGCACCAAATTCGCTCAAAGATTCTTGAGCCTCCTTAATCTGAGAAGTTTTCACACGAAATGATCTAGTTTTCCTTGAGATCTGAGCAATATCTATATTCATCCTTTGAAGCACGATAAGGACATGCCTTTCAAGTGCACCCTCCAGCACATCTACATCTATAATATCCTTACCCCTGTTAATCCGAACTGCCTGACATATTTGTGCTACGTCCCTAGCATGTGCAAATGTAGGTTTAAGTCCTTCGCCACCATCATTACTTCGTTTGTAAACGTTCATAAATCTTTCAAAAATATTTTCATCGTAGTTTTCATCTAGATATTCAAGGTTCCTTCTGAAAACCTCTGCTAACTCGAAATTATCTGGATTTTTAAGGAAAACATGTAAAGGGGCCCTTCTTAAATGGGCTTCGTCCATTATACTAATATCCAGGTTGGTAGAAAAGGCAGGTATGAAATTGCTGTGCACCACTACAGGAATTCCCCTAACATAGACCACATCCCTTTTATTTTCCATAGGAACTATAAGCCTGTTTAAAATGAGTTCATGGTCGTCTCGCTGTCTTCCAAGATCATCTATTAGGAGTATCCCTCCATTAGCCTTTATTATCGGGCTTGTTTCGTAGACTCCTTTCGTTATATCGTAATTGGTTTCAAGCTTGTTTAAATTGAGTTCAGAACCGGTTAATACAAATGGGGCGTGTATTTTAACCCACCTCGTATCTTCTGGTTGTTCTGGTGACATCTTATGAAAATCAGGATCGTAAATTTGTATCACTTTCCCACCGAATTCAACAAACTTTGGAATCACAATTGGTGGTAAAAGATCTGACATTTTACCAGTGAGAAATGTTTTACCAGTTCCTGGAGGTCCGTATATGAATATCCCTTTTCCAATAATGCAAGATTCAATAAGGGATTCTTTTGCATATTCGACGCCCACAACATCCATAAATGTTGATTCAACAACTTCTGGAGGTATTTCTATTGGATACCTGTCCTTTAATTGAGCTTCCATTATGGCATAATAATTATCGTAACTTACAGGTGCAACACCAATATAAGGATTTTCTTCAGCTATACCCCTATTTTTTTCCCGACCCTTTTTTGATATGCTGTACTGAACACTTGAAAAAAGAAAACTACCACTAACAGGGGCGCATAATCCTTCTTTTTCAAGTTTGCTCAGGCACATTTCCAGAATATCCCAATGAATGCATGTGATATCATATAATGTGCTGGTTTTTACTGTACCGTAACTTGTTATGATCTTCAGCATAAGGTCATTAACAAATGATTCTGATAGTTGAATTTCTTCAAATGTTTTAGGTTGTTTAAGGATTTCAAAAATATGTTCCATTTTAGAATCATGATAATAATTCATTCAACCACCTTATTTCGGGATAAATACCCTTTATTTATTGTTATACAACATTAATTGTTTAAAGTTTGTCAGCATTTTACATTATGTCTTTGATCTGTCCAATATCTGATATAATATCTAATTTTAAACCCTTTTTTTCAATAATGGCCCTTTCAGAGTCCTTTAATTCAATGGTTAAAAATACTGCAGACATACCGGCATCTATGGCACCTAATACATCGTCATTAAAACTGTTACCTATCATAACAGAATTTTCAGCTTTGCATCCCATTGTTTTCATGGCTAGCTCAAATATAGCGATATCAGGTTTTTCAACCCCTGCTTCTTGGGAGGTTATAACAGAATGGAAAAAATGATGTAAACCAAGTCTAACAAGTTTTTCGTATTGTTTAATGGTTATACCGTTAGATATTACTCCCAGATGGTATCCTTGGGCTTTGAGATGGATCAATGTTGACATTGTCTCTGGAAACAGTCTTAAAAGAGCGAATTTGACGTTATGATAGGTGATCATTCCAATGGCTATTAAAAGTGGTTTTTCCTCACCAAAAACCCTCTTTGTCAGGACATTCAAATGCTTATCATAGTTTGAACCTTTTTCTTTAATGATCTCCCTTAAGAGGTCATAAGCTTCATCGGTTGATAGTGGTAGTCCTGCATCAATCATTGCATTTAATGCAGCTTTTCTAGCCAGTTTTGCAAATCCTGAAGTATCATACAATGTATCGTCAATATCGAAAAAAACGGCTTTTATCATATTTGCACCATCATTTTTAAAGATAGTAAGTCAATTAAAGAATAGAATAGATAATTAAAATTGGATGAATCAAGATAATAATATGTATTAGAAGGACAATCAACTAAAAATGACTTCTTTGGGTTGTTTTTATGATCTTGGTCGAAAAATAATTTTAACAACTTTATCCCTCTTAATGTGTTTATTTCAATATTTATTCCGTTCAACCAAAAAATGCATCCAGACTGCTCTGTTTTTCTTTATGCAATATATCCTCTTTTGAGTAACCAATTGCCTCAATTATCCTTGAAACCGCAGGAAGAACTTGGTTTTCAATGTAGTAATTGGGGTCGTAGTTGGAAACATCAACATCTTCCAATGGGATTGCACGCTTGCTGATAGGTTCTTTTCCTCTAACAACAACGTAACGGATAATAGCTCCCCTGGCAACAATTCTTCCACATGCAATGGATTTTTTTGCTGCTAAAACATGAGGGGCCATTTGAACGTATTCTTCGGGATTTCTGGTCAGCTGAGTATGTATTACGAGATCTTCAAGCGGAATTTTACCTTTTTTAATCTCATCAATAATTTCTTGAATGATTTTCGTAGCCTTTTGTGGAGAAGCATCTTCAAGAATGGCCCTTAACACTTTTTCTTGGGTTTTTTTGGCTACTGGTGCCCAGTCACGCCTAACCAGTTCCAGGCCTTTAACAACAATGTTACTATTTTCTATGAGAGCATATCTTTTCTTTGTAACAAAGAAACCCCTTTCATAGAAACCTTCGTATTCGAGTTCCATTCCTTCAGGGAGGTTTTTATTTACATCCCCTAGGAACTCGTTAACTTTCTCTAAAATTTCATCATTCAACAAGCACACCATTTATCATGCCGTGCTGGCCTGGCCTTGAGGTTACTTTAACCTTGCCGAGACTAGTATCTACAACGGCGCCTTTGGTTATGATATTACGTCTAACAAAGTGAGTATTTGCTGTGTTTTCAACGACGGTCATGATCTCTGCAACCTGTACTTTATTGGTTTTAGGGTCCACAACGTTAATGTTTTTGTCATTTGCCAGTCTTATTTTCTCGTTACCGCCTTTTGTTCTAATAATTTTGACTTTACGATCTCCGATCTTGGTATCTGCTGGGTCTCTTCCAAATTCCATATTTCTTTTGTTTCTGTAGGTCTTTGCACGAGCACCACTTGGTTTTCTTAATGATTTTCCTTGCCAAATTGCCATTATTTCACCTCTAAAGCTTAAAATGTAATTTTATCTCATATTCATGAAATTTTCATCATGTATGATAATCAGATATTATAATTTATTTAATTTAGATTTACCTAAAAAAATCTTCCTTAGGAAAGATTTCATTTGTAGATAACAGTATATTAATATTCTTAATTTTATATCTATAGATTCAATAAAACTTTAACCAACATTGATCATTTAAGTTTTCTATTGATCCATTTTTTATTGGTGAAGACTTAAAAATATGTTGTTTTAACTGGTCGAGAATATTTAAGAATAGAACAAATAAAATTAAACATTTACTTATCATACTTTAAATGAAAATACTCAAAATTCATTCAAGAATAAGATTAAATAGTCAATAGTCAACCTTATAAAGCTTCTTTTTTGTAAATGAGGTTAAATAATTTGGTGCTAATTAAGATGGATTGATTAACATGGTTAAAAAGATGCGTAATAAAAAAAATAATGAATGGGAAGAGATTAAGGATCCTGAAGACGAAATTTGGAGACCCGAAGCTATTGGTGATGAGATAAGTGGTAAATATATTCGCAGAGAAGATGATGTTGGAATGTATCACAGCACCAAATATACCTTGGATACTGAGAAGGGAGAAGTAGATGTTTTTGGATCAACGGTTCTAGACAACAAATTTAAGGACATACCATTGGGATATGAAGTTAAAATAATATATCAAGGTGAAAAACCTAGTACACCCCCAAAAAAGCCTTTTAAATTATTTCAAGTCTTTATAAGACAGGTGTAATGTAATGTAAGATAAAATCTAACCTTTTATACAAGTTTATTATTAAATGGTTTCAAAAAGTGTTTCAATATATTTATTTAAGATTAATTCAGTATCATGTTTTTATATTTGATGATCTAATACCTCAATATAAACTTTTTAATGACTAATAAAATCTGAAATATATTGATCTAAATAATATTTGATATATAATTATGATACTTTAAAGTTAAGAATCCAGAAATTTTTACTGATTTATTTGATAATCGGATTATCTTACTTAGTTTAAATTAAAATATTTAAAAAAGGAAAATGGTGAACCTTATGAAAATAGGAATGTCGCACGGTGCTGGTGGCGGGATCATGCAGGGTCTCATATCAGAAATCATACTTGGAAATCTTAAAAATAAAAGTGTTAACGGTGGAGTAGGACTCGATGATCTTGATGATGGGGCCACAATACCATTTGATGATTATGAAATTGTTGTGAGCACAGACAGTCATACAGTTGATCCCATATTTTTTCCTGGAGGGAATATCGGAACGATATCCATAGCAGGCACAGTTAATGATGTTTCAGTCATGGGTGCGAAGCCTCTTGCAATTACAAATGCCATGGTAATAAGCGAGGGATTTTCTGGTGAAGATTTTGAGAGAATAATAAAGTCAATGGATGCAGTCTGCAGAGAAGCTGATGTCGCTATAATAACCGGTGATACCAAGGTAATGGAACATGATAAACTTGATAAAATTATCATAACAACTACAGGCATAGGCATTGTTAAAAAGGGAGAGGTTAAAAGGGATTCGGGCCTTAAAATTGGCGATAAAATAATTCTCACAGGAAGTGTTGGTGATCATGGAATATCCTTGATGTCATACAGGGAAGGATTCGGTTTTGAAACAGATCTCAAATCCGATGTTGCACCAGTTTGGGGAATGGTTGAAGCAGCTCTTAAAGTAGGAGGAGTAAATGCAATGAAAGATCCTACTAGGGGTGGAATTGCAAATGCACTCAACGAACTTGCTTCAAAATCAAAGGTTGGTATGCTCATTGATGAAGAAAAAGTTCCATTGAAAGATGAAGTAGTGGCTGCTTCTGAAATGTTGGGCATAGACCCATATGAGGTAGCAAATGAGGGCAAAGTTATAATGGGAGTTGAAGCAGATAAGGCAGATAAGATATTACAGGCTATTAAAAATAATAAGTATGGTAAAGATGCTCAGATAATAGGGGAAGTAACAGATGAAGCTCATGTAATTATTGAAACTCTATTGGGTGGTAAGAGGATACTTGAAGCTCCAATTGCAGATCCGGTGCCAAGGGTGTGCTAGTTTAACTTTAAATTCTATCAATTATAGAAGTTAAAGGAAAATAATATTTTATTGCAATAATATTTATAAATAAAGAGCACTAAAAGAGAATTAAAGACATGTCACTGATAATGAAAGATGTTCGAAAAATCTTCAATATCTTAAAAAAATCGGGAATTAACAATTTTTAACGAAGTGGTAAACATGGAGAATTTATGGGGTCGGCGATTTGCAGCTTTAATTGTGGATATAATTATTCTAACGCTTTTCATGTATATAATAAGTGCCGTTATATTCTTGCTGTTTGCCAGAGTAGGTATCTTCTCTGTACTAAATTACTGGATTTTTATGACAGCGATCATTATAATAGTTTATTTCACATTTATGGAGGGAAAAACAAATTCAACTCTGGGTAAAAACCTATTAAGATTGCAAGTAATGACTTTCAATGGGAATATGGGCTATAAAAAAGCTTTTATTAGAAGTTTATCAAAAATTTTATACATCCCCCTTATTGTAGATGTCTTACTGGGCTTCATTTTTGGTGATTCAAATGACAGGATCCTTGACAAGGTTTCAGGCACCTATGTTGTACGTGTTGGTACTAACAAAAACAAAAAAAGATTGTAAAGAACTAAAAACCTGTAAATAGGATAACAATAACAATTAATAGTTTTTTTGATATTAATTCTTAGTTTAACTTCCTTTACTTTAACAGATTTTTTTAAATGAGTAAAACTTCAATAAAATATTTATTTTTTTAAAATAGTTCCATCTATCATTTCAACTGTGTTGTTAACAGACTGGGGAAGTCTCCTGTTATTGGTGGTTAGGATCATTGTCAATCCTTGGGTCTGGTTCAATTCCAGTAGAAGTTCTATAATGTTATCTGACTCTATGGTATGGAGATCTCCTGTGGGTTCATCTAACAATATTATAGAATGATTATTAACCATGGCACGGGCTATGCAAACCCTTTGTTCCTCTTCAACCGACATTTCATTTGGAAATTTATTATAATCAGTGAATCCGACCTTTTTTAGAAGTTCCTTGGCTTTATTATTGTCAGAATGTAGCATGGGAAGTGTTAAATTGTCAACTGCATTTATGATGGGTATAAGATTTGAACCTTTGAACACTAAACCAATTTTATTCCTCATTATTGAATTTCTCTTTTTTTGGGATAGATTACTGGTATTCTCACCGTTTATCAATACTTTTCCCATAGTAGGTGTTTCTAAGAGTCCTATTATTCTGATCATGGTTGATTTACCGCAACCTGAAGGACCGTGTATGATGTTGAAAGAACCCCTCGTGAAAGAGCAGTTTATTCGGGACAGGGCATGAACGATTTTGTCTCCATTTTTGTAGATCTTCCAAACTTCATTCAATTCAAAATGTGTGTTATCCTTCTCAGCTTCGTTCATTGGCCAGTGCCTCCTCAACATTCCTTTCAACTGCAAACCACGCTGGGAAAAGACCTAAAATTATACATAATATTGTAGTAATGATTATAACTCCTATTATTAGCCATGATGGTATTAATATGGATATGGGAATTCCAATAATGTCTGCTACTAAGATCAATCCAATTGATCCTATTAATACTCCTCCGATAGACCCTAAAAATCCTAAAATTCCAGCTTCAAATGATAAACTCAAGATTAACTGTCTTTTTGAGAAGCCTAATGTTTTTAATATGCCTATTTCACGTTTTCTTTCATTTAAATTGAAACCCATTGTATTAATAATGTCCAGTATACCCACTAGAAATACTAAGCTAGCTAGTCCATCAATAATATAAACAATATTATTTACTAATTCCCTAATCCTATTTATTACAACAGAATTACTGTGACTGGTCCCTAACAATGAATTAATCTGATCTGTGATAGTGGTTACTATCGATTGTGAATTATTTCCATTAGACTCTAGATTAAATGAATTAGCTTGTTTTAAAAAAGTATTTAAACCCAATCCTGAACTTATTAAAATTAGTAGGATAAGAACTCCCAATGTAATTCTTAAAATAGCGAACAAATTCCTTAACTTGTTTCTGCGAAGATTCTTTAAGGATAGTTTGTAAATATCCATGTATATATTATCTTTAGGGTTTTATAATAATTTGTTCAGAAAACCATAAAGATATTTCTTAACCACTTAATATTTTATTCAAAGAAATGTTCATTTAAATATTTTCATAAATTAATTTATAACCTATATCTACATAGTTTAGATCAGAGTTTATTGAGAAGGTATTATGAGTAAAAGAGAAGATTCTGTAAATGTAACCATTTCCATGGGCGCATCAACAAAACAGGGCTATGAAATAGCTGAAAAAAGTAGGGAGATAGTAAGATCTCTTATAGACGACAAAACCAAGGATATGTCCTCTAATGAGCGAGCTATAGTCGAGAGAATTGTTCATTCAACAGCGGATCCTGAGTACGCTGATATAACAAAAATGAGTAAAAACTTTGTGAAAGCAAGTTTAAGAGCTATTGAGGATAAAAAAGATATTTTGACGGACATTAATATGGTTAAAACTGGGATTAACAAATACACTGGCAAAGTTATATGTTATATTAATGATGAAAGGGCAGTTTCAATTGCAAAGGCAGATGGTATTACACGTGCTGCTGCTGCCATTAGAGTTGCAGCTGAAGAAGACTTTGATGGGATAGTAATAGTTGGAAACGCACCAACAGCACTTTTGGAAGTTTTAAAATTGGTTAAAAATAATCAAATGAGTGTGCGTTCATTAATTGGTGTTCCAGTCGGATTTGTAGGGGCAGCTGAATCGAAAAAGGCACTTCAAAATACAGACATACCCAATTTAGTGACTGAAGGTCCTAAGGGGGGGACACCCGTTGCTGTAGCAACCATAAATTCTCTTATTAATCTAAAAGGGAGTGATTAAAAATGAGGTCTGAAGAACTCTTCAATGAATCTAAAAAATTTTTACCAGGCGGTGTNNTACTGTCTTGCATACGGTCCAATGGTACTTGGTCATGCAAATCCTGATGTAATAGCAGAAGTTGTAATGCAGATTAAAAAAGGTTCTTCCTATGGTGTACCCACAGAAAATGAGATTAAACTAGCCAAACTAGTTGTTAAAAAGGTTCCATGTGCAGAAATGGTCAGATTTGTGAACTCGGGTACAGAAGCAACCATGAGTGCAATTAGGCTTGCAAGGGCTGCTACTGGTAGAAATAAGATTTTAAAGTTTGAAGGAGCATACCACGGTGCTCATGATTATGTACTTGTTAAATCAGGATCAGGTGCAGCAGGATTACCTGACTCTCCTGGAGTTCCAGAGGAAACAACAAAAAACACTATTTTAGTACCTTTCAATGATATTGATGCAATAGTAAAACTGATAAGAAATGATGGTGATTCCATTGCAGCCATAATTATTGAGCCAATTATGGGAAATATAGGATTTATACCTCCAAAAGAGGGTTATTTGGAATTTTTAAGAAAGATTACATCTGAAAATGGTATTATTTTAATATTTGATGAGGTCATTACAGGTTTCAGAATTGCTGAAGGTGGTGCTCAAGAACATTTTGGAATAACACCAGACCTCGTAACATTTGGAAAGATACTGGGCGGTGGATTTCCAATAGGTGCACTCTCCGGAAAAACAGAATTAATGGAAATGTTAGCTCCATCTGGAAGTGTTTACCAAGCAGGAACATTTAATGGTAATCCAATTTCGATTACTGCAGGTTTAGCCACTCTCAAACAGCTTGATAATAGTTTTTATTCCAAGATGAATTCAAAGGGTAACAGTTTAAGGACGGCTATAAAGGATATTATTGCTGATAATGATCTTAACTACCACGTGGCTGGGTTGAGTTCCATGTTCCAGATTTACCTGACCGACAGGGAAGTCTGGAATTACGAGGATGCAAAAACTGCTGACACAGAAAAATTCTTAGCTTATTTCCATACGCTATTAAATAAAGGTGTTTTTATACCTCCATCACAGTTTGAGTGTTGTTTCATATCATTGATGCACAGTAATGAAGATATTGAACAAACTTTGGATATCATTGATAATGGAATGAAAACCATAAAGAAATTTTAAATAATTTATTTTTTTGATTTAAAATAATTTTTTTAAGGATTATTTAAAATTTTTTCATTTTAAAGTATCATTAAAATTCAAACTTGAAAATTAATTGATAAATTATTATTTTAATATCAATAAAGGTTTGAAAGGATGGTAAAAAAGAAGTTTGAAGGTATTAGAGACATTTTTAAGGATGATGCAGTAAAATTCATCATCCTCATGGGTGTAGTGAGTCTTTTAGCAGACATGACCTATGAAGGGTCGCGTAGTATAACTGGACCTTATCTAGCTATTCTGGGAGCCAGTGCAGTTACGGTAGGATTTGTAGCCGGATTTGGTGAATTAGCAGGTTATGTGGTAAGATTTTTCTCAGGACACCTTACTGATCGTACTCGAAGTTATTGGACTATTACACTAAGCGGATACTTGATTAATTTAATTGCCGTACCATTGTTGGCTCTAGCTGGGAGTTGGGAAGTAGCTGCGGCTTTGATAATCATTGAAAGAGTTGGAAAAGGTATTAGGGTACCTTCAAGAGATGTGATGTTGTCCCACGCTTGTAGTCAAGTAGGCCAAGGTTGGGGATTCGGTTTGCATGAGGCTCTAGATCAAATTGGGGCAATATTAGGTCCCTTGATCGTTGCGGCAGTACTTTTTTTCCATGGAAGTTACCAAATGGGATTTGCTTTTCTTTTGTTACCGGCTATATTAGCTATTTCAGTGTTAATGATTTCCAGATCTCTTTATCCAAATCCGCATGATTTAGAAGTTGCAACCCCTCCATTAGATACAACAGGATTTAGAAGAGTTTATTGGCTGTATGTAATTGCTGCAGGTTTTGCAGACTTTGCTTTAATTGCTTACCATTTCCAGAAAACTGCTTTGGTTTCTCCTGGTCTTATACCGATTTTTTATGCAGTTGCTATGGGGGTAGATGGTATTGCAGCTCTTATATTTGGAAGACTATTCGATAAAGTAGGTTTATCCATCATGATCGTAGTGGCTTTGATATCCTCACTTTTTGCCCCAATGGTATTTTTAGGAGGGATTTATATTGCTTTTTTGGGGATGATAATTTGGGGCGTTAGTATGGGTTCTCAGGAATCTATAATGAGGTCTTCAATTGCGATTATGTCCACAGTGAAAAGGCGCGGCTCTGCTTATGGTATTTTTAATACTATCTTCGGTATTTCTTGGTTCGCAGGTAGCTTATTAATGGGTATATTATACAGTTTCTCCATAATCGATTTAGTTGTATTTTCTGTTTTAATACAGCTTATCTCCATCCCAATTTTCATTAAAATATTAAAAATAAGGAAAAGAGTGATGCAATCGCCATGAACTTAACATGGATTTGGGAATCAACCAAATATGGGTGCGAAATGGTGTTTCTTGACAATATTATGATGCAGTTTCATCTATTAAGCTTCAGACCATTGAAGATATTAAATAAATTACATATAAATGCATATTATTCATCCCAAGATATGTAATGGGAGGTAGGTTGTATGTCATTCTTTTTCATACTTCTTCAATAGCAATATTATTTAAAATTGTTTACTAAACTTTTTATTTCTAATAAAACAAATTTAATGTATATAAACTTAAAAATAAGATATAAAGATAATATGAGAATTATTGCGGGTGTTGGAAAAAATAAAAATGTAATTGAAGCTATTGACAAAGTAGATTTTGAAGTTTTAACAGTNNCCTCGAAGATACTGGCTAAATTAAGGGAGAAATATCCCAAAAAGATATCTAGAGCTTCTTTAATAGATTTAAATGGTCGAAAATTTCTTTTAGCCCCTGTAGGAATAGATGAGGGAGATGATGTAGATCAAAAACTTCGAATAGCAGAGGATGGATCCAGATTTCTATTATCAATCGGCATAAAACCTAAATTGGGAGTGCTATCTGGAGGCAGACCCCAAGACAAAGGTAGAAGTAAAAAAATAGATGAATCAATAGAAGATGGGGAATTATTAACTTCTATGCTGTTAGAAAAGTTGATTGAGGTTAAACATTACTTCATACTAATAGAGGATGCAATTGCAGACGGTTCAAACTTCATAATTACACCCGATGGGATCTCCGGAAATTTGATATTTAGAAGCCTAGTACTATTAGGTGGTGGGGAAGGTCATGGTGCAGTTACCCTTGGAATGGATGAAATATATGTTGACACATCACGATCCCATGATGTGGAAGGGTATAAAAGAGCTTTGGAATTAGCACATTACCTTGTAAAATCAAGAAAGATTGATCGATAAAATTTGGAATCAATTAGAATTAAATTTTTAAATGTTATACTGAAATGTTTTATAGATCTTATCCAAGATACTAACTTTAATTTTGATGAAGTATAATAGTACATTATTAATATATTCAGATGATCTAATATGAAGCAAAAGGAGCTGAAAATGTCCATTTTAAAACCTGCTTATAAAGCTTATGAATGGTATATATCCCGAAATCTCACCACTGCTAATATGCCAAAGCATGTAGCCATAATAATGGATGGTAATCGAAGATTTTCGAAGATTCAGGGTAACATCAACACCATTGAGGGTCATAAAAGAGGAATTGGTACGCTTGAAAAGTTCCTTGACTGGTGTGTAGATCTTGGAATTGAAATTGTCACAGTTTATGCATTTTCCATAGAAAATTTTAACAGGCCTGAGAATGAGGTTAGGGGGCTGATGAATCTTTTTAAGGAAAATTTCGAGGGAATAGCAAAAAATGAGAAGATTCATAAAAATAGGGTGAGAATAAAAGCTGTTGGAAAGATGGAACTCTTACCTGAAGATGTAAGGAAGGCTATCGAAATAGCAGAAGAATCCACAGCAGCTTACGACGACAGGCTTGTTAATATAGCTATAGGATACGATGGACGTCTTGAAATAGTTGATGCTATAAAGAAAATCGTGAAGGATGTAGGAGATGGCAAAGTAGGTATAAATGAAATTGATGAAAAAATAGTAAATGAAAATCTCTACACAGCGGGACTTGAAGATCCAAACTTAATAATACGTACAAGTGGTGAAGAAAGATTAAGCGGATTTCTATTATGGCAGTCATCATATTCTGAACTTTACTTCTGTGACAGTTTATGGCCCGAATTACGAAAAGTAGATTTTTTGAGGGCATTGAGGAGTTATCAACAGAGAGAAAGACGTTTCGGAATTTAGAGTTACTGGTGAATTTATGATCGATACACACTGTCACGTTGATTTCAAAGAATACAATAAGAACAGAAATGAAGTAATGGGGAGAGCTAAGGATAAGTTAAATGCAATAATTAATTCAGGGGCTAGTTTGGGTGGTAATAGAAGAACTCTAAATCTTCAAGAGGAATATAATGGATTTTTATATTCAACACTGGGATTTCATCCTTCGAATGCATCGAAAGCAGATTCATCAATAATAAAACAGGCATTAGATGAGATAAATAACAATATAGATCTAGCAGTAGGTATAGGGGAAACTGGTCTTGATTTTCATGAAATAACCAATACAAATGCGAGAAAAAGGCAGGTAAACCTATTTAAGATCTTTATGGAACTATCAAAAGAATATGAATTACCTCTTATCATACATGCACGGGACGCTGAAGAAAAAGCGCTTGCGATGGTGAAAAAAGAATCTTCAATTGATAATGTTGTCTTTCACTGTTTCGGAGGGGATATCAAAACAGCCCAGCTTATTATTGAGGAAGGATACTACATATCACTTTCAACAATCGTTTGCTTTTCTGAACACCATCAAAAACTTGCGGAAGAAATTCCAATAACAAATTTATTAACAGAAACCGACAGTCCATACCTTTCTCCATTTAAAGGGGTTAGAAATGAACCTGCGTTTGTTGAGGAAGCTGTTAAAGTGATAGCGGATAAAAAATCAATTCATATTAGTGAAGTTGATAGAAAAACAGAAAAAAATGCAAAGAAAATATTTAAAATATGATTTTGTTTAAAAATATTTAATGTAAAAAAAGCGTTTAAATCCTATTTTTCGTTGTCTATTTCTTCAAATACTTCTTTTGCAGTGTTTATTCCATTTATAGCTCTGGGAAATCCGGCATAAACTGCCATTTGAATGATGACTTCGATTATTTCCTGTCGATTACACCCAACATTCAGAGCACCTTTGATATGGTCTTTAAGTTCGGGCTTTGTATCCCCTATGGCAATGAGTGCTGCTAAAGTTGCAATTTGCCGTGATTTAAGGTCAAGACCTCCGCGTTCGTATACATCACCATAAGCAAATTCAACTACAAAACGACCAAGATCAGGTGCGATATTTTTTAAACTTTCTATCAACGCTTTACTCGCCTCTGGATGGATTTTTTTAAGATTTTTTAAACCTTTACTATACCTATCTTCCAAATTGAAACCTCCTCATCTTTTACAGTATAGTTTTACTTCAGATTATTATTCTATAAATGATCTGTTAAACTATAATATTAAATCCAAGATCAATTTCACTTGCTGGGTTTCCACCTATGATTCCCCAATTTTCTAGAGGAGGTTCAATTAGGACTATAATAATATCATCACAATCGATACCAGGATCTAAAGCTAAATTATCATTTATTGCCTTGTAAAGTGCTTTTTTAGCTCCATTTGATCTTCCTTTGTACAAAATTATCTCAATTAAAGTGATATTATCAGTTTTTTCGTATGATTCAAAATTATCTTCATCAAGTTCGTAGATCCTTTGCAATCTGTCGTGTTCAGGTATTTTAACTGATTCAACTAAAACATCATGT
>PMMV01000058.1 GCA_003162115.1 Methanobacterium sp. | reverse complement strand
AAGTCTGGCTTGTACTGGCCGGGATCTTCCTCAATATGAACATCATATATCCTAACACCGTTCAGTTCACCTTGATCTCCTATTGGTATGGATGTTCTCTGGTAACCTGATGAAAGGTCAGGGTAATCGTAGTGTTTACGCTGGAAGTAGGTCACATCATGAGATATCTTACAACCAAGCATTAGTGCTATCTTGATAGCACCATTTAAAGCCTTCTTATTTGGAGGGTATGGCTTTGCCCCAGGCTGGTTGAGACATACTGGACAAATATTTGAGTTAGCATGAGCATCCTTGTAATTGGTACGACATGTACAGAACAATTTGGAATCAGTTTCAAGTTGAACATGAATTTCAAGTCCGCATTTCATCTTAATAGTTATTCCTCCTGCATAATGATTCAGTTAAATTTATGTTATCTATTAAATATGATTTCAAGCATAATCTGGTACGAAATATTATTTGATAAACACTTATTGTAATTTGCTTAATATCTGTAAAATAACTTTTTATAAAATTTATTATTTAAAATCGTCTTGGATCTTTAAAATAAGTTAAAGGTTAATTAAGAATGTTAGATATCAATATTTACAAATACAATTCCTTCAATTTTTATTGATACATCTATCTACATATCTTTTAATAAATGGTTCTAAATTTTTTTTGGGAACATCATCAGTCTTCAATATTTCAAGATCAGTGAATGTGCCTTGAAGTTCTCTTCCTGCCCAAAAAACCTCTTCTTCAACCCTTTTACCATATCTGGTACCGAACATCTTGAAGAGTGGGAACTTAGTTAGACCGTTGGCACCAGCAATGATCAAAGGGCCTATGTTAGCCAAATTATCTATCCAAGTACCTGTTACTATTTCTAGGGATGGAAATTTGATTCTGGTGGCTGCGACAACGCAGGCATAGTATAAAGATGCTGGTTGTGGTGAATTTTCGTAAATTGTGTCCTTATGGGGATTTAATGAGTAAAAAGTTACTCTATCAATTCCAACATCTTCAATTAGATCCCACATATACTTAGTGTCTTCTGGTGTTTCTCCTAGACCAAGTATAATCGTAATGGACTTTTTAAATCCAAGATCACCGGCTAATTCCAGCATCTTGATGATATCCTCAATTGATTTACTAGGACAAATTTTTCGATGCAGTTCAGGATTTGCAACCTCAACCGCTCCTGTTATTCCTGCTATTTCATTTCCGTACTCCTCGAGTTCATTGGTTATTCCCAGATTTAGCCATACAGGTTTACCAGTTATAGATTTGATGTTCTGGGCAATGTTTTTAATCTCATGAGTTTTGAATGAACCATAACCTCCTGAAAGGAACTCTATGTTCCATCCCATCCTCTTCGTAAGTTCTGCCTCGGCAAGTACAGATTCAACTTTTCTCCGAGCCTTCTCAGGCTCTTTGATCTTGGGTTTTTGTGCTGACATATAACAGAATGCACAGTCTCCCTTGTCACACCACCAAGACAGGAATATTGCTCTTTCTAGTGTGATTTTATTTCCATGTACAGCAAGTGTGATTTTGTTAGCCTCTTCCAATAGTTCGAGGGTTTGATGGTTTTTGATCTTGTTGATGAGGTTCATATTCTGTCCATTAAAAATAGTGGATAATAATCTTGTAATATTTAATTTATTATTAACATACCAACAATATAAATTCTTTATTTAATTTGAATAATTATAAATCTTAAATATGTCTTAACAGTTTCTAAAAAAATGTAATAAATTATAGATTCTTCCTAAAAAATGTTTTTTTGAATTATTCATCTGTTTTAAATAAATCTAAAGGTTATTAATTCCCCTATATTAACAGAAAACAGTATTAATATAATTTTCAAGAAATCTTAAAATATATTTAGATGAAATTTTGATTGGGAGCGGAATAAACATCCAAAAACAATTTCATCAGATAAATTGTAACATCCGCAACCTTTATATAGGATAAATGTCAACCTAAAGAATACATCTTGGTGTGCTATGTTTTAAAATTCTTGCAAACCCTAGATAGTAGTTTGTAGGTCTTACTTGGCATCTGCCGCCGTAGCTCAGTAGGTAGAGCGTTCGGCTGTTAACCGATTGGTCACAGGTTCGAGCCCTGTCGGCGGCGCTTTGGGCCCATAGCTTAGCCAGGTAGAGCGCCCGGCTCATAACCGGGCGGCCATGGGTTCGAATCCCATTGGGCCCATCCATATATATATTGATATATGTTAAGCCAAAAATGATACAATTAGTCTAGTATGCATGCTCCGTTGGTGTAGTCCGGCCAATCATTTCGGCCTTTCGAGCCGAAGACTCGGGTTCGAATCCCGGACGGAGCATTNNGCAGGGGTGCCCGAGCTGGCCAAAGGGGACAGGCTTAGGACCTGTTGGCGTAGGCCTACCAGGGTTCGAATCCCTGCCCCTGCATCATAGTACAATTGATCGTTCATTAAATAAATTCATATGCCGGGGTGGGGTAGGTGGTTATCCTACGGGACTGTGGATCCCGCGACTCGGGTTCGAATCTCGGCCCCGGCCTTTAATTTACTTCATATTGAATATTATTTTTAAATATTATTTTGTTAAAAACGTCTTTTAATGCTTAAACTCTTTGAATTTATTTTATTACTGATATAAGTTGGAAAATTACTTATAGAAGATAGAAAGATATTAAACCATATTTGATATATTATCTAAGTGGGTGTTATCCATGATAATAATGGAAAAAACATGTGGATCCTATAAATGCGATGTCATGCGCAAAGGTAAACTAATAGGATACATGGATGGTGTAAATTTAATACAATGGTTTGTAAAGAATAAATACCGTTATACTGGAACTTTCTCAAGGTTTGTAACCAATGATCCAGACGACTTCCAATCAGGCATAGACATAGATATAGTATTTTCCAACAAGAGGATAATTATAAAAGATGCCACCATAGAATGGATTAAAAGTGAAAATCAAAATGGTACTTTCCACGCAGCTAAGATAGAAAGCTATGAACTAGTTTGATATTCATTAGACCAATTTTATATAGGATAATTTTATTCAAATCGGAATAATGATATAATGAGTAAAACAGGATCAAGAGAAGAAAGAGAGCTTGTAAAAATGTTCTGGGATGCAGATTGTGCAGCTATGAGGGCACCTGCCTCTGGAGGTGCAACTAAAAAGCCCCTTCCAGATGTAATTGCCGGAAATGGGAGCATATATCTCGCAATCGAGGTTAAATCAACTTCTCTTGAAAGAATATATATAAATTCAGAGAAGATCGATGGACTCAAGGAATTTGCAAATATATTTGGTGCTAAACCCTATGTTGGTATCAAATTTTTAAGGAAACAATGGCGATTCATCTGTCTTGAAGATCTTTACCAAACCAAAAATAATAACTATCGTGTTAATATGGAATTGGCATTCAATAAAGGAATTGAGTTTGATGAACTCATTGGTAGAGATAAACAAGTTAAATTCAATTGATCAACAAAAAATCATTTTTTTATTTTGAAACCCAAATTCCAAAGAAAACAAATTATAGTTAAATGTACTGTAGTTCATATGAAATAAACTATATAAAAGTATTAGTTTAATCTCTTTTTGACATACAGACTAATTTAACTGAAGTTAAAATATGAAATTAGAATGGGAATATTAATTCTTCATTTAACCATGACATATCGGGATAAAAAATGAATTTAAGCTGGACGGTAATGAGTATTGTATTTGTAACTACATTAGTGATTACTATTCTTAGCGGAACTTATTTACCGAAAAGTGCAGGTTTTATAGGACCTATAGTTGGTGGATTAATCGCAGGTTATTGGGTAGGTGGGAATTATACTGATGGAATTGTTAATGGGGGAATTCCCGTAGGTTTAGCAGGAATTACATATACTTCGAGAATTGTAGCAATTAACGGATATAAAATAACCGTATCTTTAAATACTCTTATTTACAATGGATCACATGTAAAACTCTTATTCAGTCTGATATTTGCAAGTTTCGCATTTTATTTAGTTTTTGGAATCATTGGAGGACTTATAGGTTTTGCTATAAAAGAAAGAAAAATAATTAAAGAAGTATTAAGTTGATACCTATAATTTCTCACTCAAAATTTAATTTATGGTTTTATTATCAAACATTCAATTATTAATGTATTTTATGATTTTTCTTACCCTTGATGGACATCAATTATTATTCCTTCAAAAGTTTCATTACGTTTTTTATCAAATCTTTAACAACGGTCATTTCTGGGAAATTAAACCTGCACCAAACTTTTATTGCAATTGTAGTCACTCAACTCAAAGCAACTTTAATCACAGTTTATGGGATATTGTTACCATCCATGCTGGTTATTAGCAGCTATAATTTGGGCAGAAGCTTTAACAGTATTTTTCATAATAGATGCCTTAATGTACGTTATTACAAAGTACTAAAAAGAGATGAATAATCTAGTTAAATCAATTTTAAATGATAATCCTTATTAAAAAATAAATATCATTGGAAATATAACTTAATAATTGGTAAAATGATAAAAATCAAAAGAGCATACCAACCAGCAGATGAAAAGGATGGTTTTAGAATTTTGGTAGATAGATTATGGCCTCGTGGGATATCAAAAGTGAAAGCAAAATTGGATTTATGGATGAAAGACATCGCTCCTTCTAATGATTTACGTCAATGGTTCAATCATGATCCAATAAAATGGGATGAATTTCAAAGTAGATACAATGAAGAGTTAAAGGATAAAAAGGAATTTTTAAAACAGATAAAAGACTTAGAAAAAGATAAATCAACAATCACCCTAGTGTACGGGGCTAAAGATGAGGAACACAACAATGCTGTGGTTCTAATTGATATATTAAAGAACTTCAAATGAATACGAGTAAAAATTAGATCAAAGATCTTTTTGAATTATTTCCTGGGTCATTCTCTCAGATATTTATTATTATCTACATTTAATCTATCTTTACATCATTTAGCTCATAATTTACCTGAGTATTATTATTAGTTTCTCAGTTTTACATTAATTGTAAGCGATCTGATATTATACCTGACCAAATTGTGCTTGGAATCCCGGATATTACAAATCATGTATTTGAAAGTGCAGTGGCAGATATATATGCATTTGCTCTTAAAAGATTATTGAATTTAATAATAAAAATATATCAAAAGAAATTAAAGAAAAAGCTTCATGAAATTCTCATAATACTCTAAATCACTATTAGAATATTTTGATTAATATAGTAGAGATGCTAAAGATGTAAACCCGATTGGTATTGATCTGCTATTGCAATTGGAGTGGGCGATATGATCAGAGCAAGTATTTTTTTTATTTTGGGTATTGAACCACTATAGTGGTAATTTAATTTACATCTCTTTTTAACGGATGTGCAATTGCACCTTCAATACATACTCTTATGCCAAATAGGAAAAAATCCATCAGCAGGAGGGCATGTAGAATTTCTATTGAGGGGATTTGGTGATGGCCAAATCTATAATTCACCCTTAAACATTGAATTATTGTTGATGATGGTAGCTGCAGCGTTTTCAATAGAATTTATATATCGCAAATACATTAAGCGGTCTTTACATAAGAGAAATAAAAGTTGAAAGCTATGATTATTATCCATATGATTTGATTCACAAAACATATTAACTTGTAAATTAAGTTGTAATTAATTTATATTAAGGAGGTTTTTTAACGAATAATAGAATAATAGGTTTAATTGTAATTATAATTGTTTTGCTAATTGGTGGAGTTGTTGCCTTTACCTACATAGCCACTCCTGCTAAGAATAATACGACCACTGTAAATAATAATATAAATACAACCAAAACAACCAAAACAGTAGCAGATATCAATATAGTTGCAAATCAAACAGGACCTGGAACAACCAAAAAAGGGGACAATGCAACTATCAATTACTCAGTTTCTAACAAAGGAGGGCAAGTTGTAAACAATGTTAAAATCCACGATCAAAATTTTGATACAACAATTGGAACTTTAAACCCGGGTGAAACTAAAACGTATCAATATACACTTCACATTCCTACAGATAAAGAGGTTCAAGAAGATTTTAAATCCAACTCAACAGTTTCCAATCCATTCTTCGTAGGTGGTTTTGGTGTGAGTTTTAATGACTTAAACGGCTCATCACACACAATTAATTCAAATTCCCTGGAAATAAAACTTGAATAACCAGGGATTAATTTTTATTTTTTTTTAAAAACATTATTTATCAATTTCTTTAATTTCATGGGTATCAATTTTCTTTTCTAAATTAATATTCTGATTTTCCTTCTTATATGCAACTACAGCTGCATAAGTGACTCCTAAAACAAGAGGGCCAATTATGAAACCTACCAGACCAAGTACAAGCGGTCCGCATAAAAATCCCAGAAGAAATATTAAAGGATGAATATCTGCGTACTTCCCTGCAAGTTTCGGTCTAATATACATATCCAGCAAGCTAAGCAAACCCCCTAATACCATAACTTCTACTGCACGTAAATAATTTCCAATGATCAAGTCATAGATTGCAAGACCAACTATTGTAGGCCAGTGTCCAACAATAGGCATTAGCTGAAAGAACCCTGTTAAAGTTCCAAGGAATACTGCATAGGGATATCCTAATAAAGCAAATCCAATACCTGCCACAATTCCAGTTATTGTGGCTGTAACGAAATGTCCAAAGAATATACTCTTTAAAACCCTGTCAGTTTCATTTATTAGTGTTTGGAAGTAGTGTTTCCTGCTCTCTGGGACTATGTAATCTAAATACTCCAAAACCCTTTCCCCATCCCGAGCAAAGTAAAATGTAGATGCAAAAAAGATGAAAAGCTGAAGCAAAACCGTTGGAACAG
>PMMV01000076.1 GCA_003162115.1 Methanobacterium sp. | reverse complement strand
GGAATATATATTTTCACACCACCTGGTTGTAGCACGAAAAAGAGAACCATGTTCTTTGAAGGTTTAGTCCATGATGCACTTGTTACCATGAATCCTTGACCTATAATAACACGTTCTTCTATACTTGTTAAACTAACTACACATTCAACACTATTTTTTATGTCTTCTATGAGTTTTGGGTCGTAGTCNNATCTGGGAAATTTCATCTATGGAGTATTTACCCATTGGTGGTATTCCTATAGAGTAGGAACTTCCATCTACAAAGAAGGCTTTTTCTTCGTTAAGATATTTTTCTAGGTTCCATCCATACTGGTTGAATTCGTATAGTATATTGTCGGGTTCTGCAACGTTGGTGAAGATAAAACCTTTATTCCCTTCTTCAATTATTGCGTTGATGATCTGATATCCAAAGGCTTCACATTCTACCCCGGGTACAGCGCAAAATAGTATTGATTTTCCTTCTGGAATTCCTCCTCCAAGGAAGTCGTCGAGTTTGGGGATGTGTGTTTTTTTCATAGGACTTTTACATCTCCTTTAGAATTTCATCAACTTGTGCTGCTCGTGTTTCCATTTCAAAGAATATAAGTCCTAGCTGTGCTTCAGGTTCTGTTAAAACTGTTAAAATAGCTTTTATACCAGCAGGTAGAAGTACTATGGTTCCTTTTTCGGTTTTGACTGATATTTGTGCTACTGTTCCTGTGTTCATTTGTCCTGAGGCGGCCTCTGCTGCGCCTATTATTGTGGAGCATAATGCAGAAAATATTCTGGCATCCACATCAGGTGGTGTCCTTGCATTTATTAGAAGTCCCTCTTTTGAAACAATACAACTGGCTTTTATCTGTCCTACTTGCATGAGACCTGTAAGCACATCATCAAGCTTTTCCTTTTTCGTTTTGGTCATTTAATACCCCACAAATTTATTCCTTTTTGTTAATTTCTATTAGTATTTCATTAGATATTTTTAGGAATTTTTCAACAATATTGCGATATTTCTCTTCACTTTTTTTTATAATTTCATCTGATTGTTTTCGGTTGATTGCTATTGCATATAAACTTGATAAGCGTTCTACAACCTTAAGGTCCTCTTTATCATATTTATCGGCATTAGCAAGTGAGATTATACCTACTAATTTATTATTAACAATTGCTGGAACAGCTAGGAAAGTTTCAATATCTATGTGGCCTGTTGGTGTACCTGTGGACCTGGTATCTTTTTGTGGTTCGTTCGTGAGAAGATATTCTTTGTTATTTAATACCCATCCCCACATTCCACCAAATTTCTCAAATATTACACTTTTATCTTTCACATGGCATTCAGTCCAAATATTACGAGTCATGGTGGGAGAGATAAGATAACTTGTTTTAGGGTCAATATACCCTACAAAGCCGAATTTACTATGGGTAAATTTTTGGGCATATTCTAAGACTAGATCGGAAATATCTTCAATAGGAGCTGATTCCAGAAGTTTACGGGATAGTTTATTTATATCAGAATTCATTTCTAATTCCCTGGAAAGAGCTTTTTCAATTTTTTTTCGTTCGGTTATGTCTCTTAATGTTCCTTCAATTCCTATTGGTTTATTCTTTGAATCTAATAACAACTGAGCATTAATGGACGAGTAAATTAAATCTTCTTTTTTTGTTTTAAGTTTGAGTTCATAGTCAACTAATTCACCTTTCTCCTCAAACTCCTTTAAAAAATTGTTTCTATCATCAAGGTTGGAATAGACCATTTCAACAGGTTTACTTATTAATTCCTCTGGTTTATATCCTGAATATCTTTCAATAGACGGACTTATTTCAGTTATATTACCCTCGGTGTCGGTTTGAAAGAAAACATCCTGAACAGTATCGAAAATTTTTTTATACTTCATTTCACTTTTCTTTAATGCCTTTTCTGCTTTCTTACGGTCACTAATATCACGAACAACGGCATGTGCAAATTTCTTTCCGTTAATTTCAAAAAGATGATTACTAATTTCAACTGGTATTTTTCCCCCGTCTTTGGTGATGTTAACTGTTTCGAATGTGACATGTCCTTTGTTCTGCAGTTCAATGGCATGTTTACGCATTTCAGAACGTTTATCTGGGGCAATTAGATCTACAACAGTCATCTTCGATAAATCATTATGACTATAACCCAATCTTTTTAATCCAACTTCATTCATTTCGATGAAATTCCCAGGGAAACCATCTGCTTTAATCTCAATCACACTAATCTGATCATTTGCATTGTTGAATAATTCTCTGTACTTTTCTTCACTTTCTTTTAAAGCTATTTCTGATTTTTTTTGTTTGGTGATGTCTCTTGCAATTGTTGAGATTCCAATGAGATTTCTTGAATTATCAAAAATTGGAGACATGGTAATTGAAACGTCAACATGTTTACCATCATTTCTTATTCTAACAGTTTCATAGTGAGAAACCTTTTCTCCATCTTTAATTTTTTTAATTAATTGCGAAATTTCATCTTTTAGTGAAGGNNATGAGTTCTGCACCTTTATTCCAAGTAGTTATAATACCATCAAGAGATTTACTAATAATTGCATCATCTGACGACTTCACAACATTAGCCAACAATTGAATTTTTTCATCCATCTAAATCCACACTCCTAAAAAAAAAATCCAAATTTATATTATTAACTATATTTTTTATCTTCATATTCCATTTTAAAATTTTCTTCATATCCTTTCTTTATATTTTAGTTCTTTAAATGTGATTTTAAATGTTGTTCCTTGGCTTCTGTCTAGTTTGATTGTGCCTTCGAGTTGTTCTACTAGGGTGTTTAGTAGTTGTAATCCTAGTTTTCCTGGTTTTTGGGTGTAGAAGTCTTTTGGTACTCCCACACCGTTATCTTTGATTATTAGTTCGGTTTCTTCATCTTTGGTATGTAATGATATGGATATTTCGCCTTTAGAATTTGGAAAAGCGTGTTTAAGGCTATTGGTGACCATTTCACTAATGATCAGTCCTAAGGGTATGGCTGTTTCCATATTGAGTGTTATATCCATAATATCGGTAATGAGTTTGATGTTTTTAGAAAGTGTTGAGTATGTTGCGAATAGTTGAGAGGTAAGGGCTAGTATGTATTCTTTAATTTGGATGCTTGAGATGTCTTCGGATTGGTATAAATTATCGTGTATAAGTGCCATTGATCTAACCCTGTCTTGAACATTGGTAAAAAGACTAGCATCTCTTTTATCAAAGACTTGGGAAGATTGGAGATTTAGGAAGCTGGAAATGATCTGCATGTTATTTTTTACACGATGATGGATCTCACGAAGAAGAACATCTTTTTCATTTAAAGATTTTTTTAGTTGTTCCTCTGTTTTTTTACGTTCGGTGATATCTTCTGATACACCTAATAAATATTGAGGATTTCCTTCCTTGTTTAAAATGGGAATTTTTTTGGTGTGTAGTATTCTTTGACCTGAATTCTTGGTTAAAANNAGTTTGTCAGCACTTTTTATAAAAATCGTGTTGGGAATATTTTCGACAATATTTCTCAGAAATTCTTCACTTCTTTGCAACTTTATTTCTATTTTTTTACGTTCGGTGATGTTGATTATCATTCCCAATTCTGTGTTATTTGCCAAGTGGGCAGTAATAAGCACGTTTACAGTTTCACTTGTTGCTGAAACCATATCCAGTTCGTATTGCTTGATGATGCCCTCTTTTTTAAGTTTATTTAT
>PMMV01000001.1 GCA_003162115.1 Methanobacterium sp. | reverse complement strand
GTAGGATGTGTACCCGCATCAGCAAAAATTGAATATGACCCAATTACCAAATATGAACAGAGTAAATTTGTAACTCCTGGTACTGAAGGCCACGGAATTCCTACAGTATGTTTTGTCAGTGGAATAATTGGAGGAGCATTAGGTGGAATTGGTGGAGGACTAATTTACTGGGCTTTATATCAAGGATTATCAGTACTGCCTGGTTACCAAGCATCTCTTTCAGCATCTGGAGTATCCATAGGTGCAGCCACAGTTGCAGCAATATTTGCTGTNNGGAGGTGTATTCTAATGTCAGATGAAGGAATATCCCATACAAGAACATTAGCATTAGGTGTTGTTGGGGGACTTGTAGGAATATATCTTACACCATACAATCCAATATTAGGCCCATTACTTGCTTCATTAGGAGCAGTTTGTGCTATAATATGGGGAGCTGACGCTATTAGAAGTCTTGCAAGCTACGGTTTAGGTACAGGTGTGCCTTCAATAGGATACATGTCACTTGCAATTGGTATAATAGGCGTTATGGCAGGTCTTGCAACCGGAGTTTATATCGGTATGCCAATTTTAGGTCCTATAATAGGATTTATACTTGCAATGATACTTGGAGGAATAGTTGCTTTCCTAGGTAGAAGAGTTATTGGAATGAAAATACCTATTCTTTTAAGTGGTACAGTTCAACTTGCAGGTGCTTCTGCACTATCAGTTCTAGGATTCTCAGCAGCATTAGCTGGAAACTACACAATGGCTCCAATATTAGCCAGTGTAATATCAACAGGATTCATAGCACTCCTGTTCATAATGAACACAATGGCAATTCAGCATCCATTCAACGCATGTTTAGGTCCGAACGAAGACCAGGTAAGAACGCTAAAATTAGCCGCAACCACCGCTTTCATGTCAATGGCAATTATAGGAGTTATTGGAGTTGGCTTTACCAAAGCATGGTGGATAATAGCCATAATTGGTGCTATAGGATGGTTCATATCAATGAGAACCTTCTTAGCCGCAGCATTAGATAGTGCAGCATCAGTTAAATACTCTGGACTCTGGCCAAAAGAGGACGAACAGTAAGGAGGAAGCAAAATGGTAGAAATGTTACCTTTAGTAAAAATAGCTCCTGAACTCAACCTAACATTAGATCCTTCAACAGGAATCGTTGGGGCATCTTTAGGTAGAGAAGTCCTAATTTTATCCATGGACACAATAAACGAGCAAATAACAGAATTAGAGGCTGCAGCAAACGATATATATNNTACTGCTGGTTGCCCTATTATTATAGGAGGTGTTAAATTGGCAGATAAAAAATCACCCGCAGAAGGATGGCCTGTAATAAACGGTGACTACGTAACCGGCGATCCAGAAAGTCCAGTAGCAGTTGCTACACTCGCATCCCACATAGAACAAATACCAATAGATGCAGGAGCTGCAATTGCAGGACCATGTAAAACCGAAAACCTCGGAATTGAAAAGATGATCTCAAACCAAATATCCAATCCGAACTTAAGGTTCCTTATACTATGCGGATCTGAGGTTCAGGGACATGTCACAGGTCAAAGTATACAGGCACTCCATGAATTTGGTGTTGACCCTGATAAAAGAAGTATAGTAAATGCAAAGGGTGCTATACCATACATAGAGAACATTCCTGACGAAGGACTGGACAGATGGAGATCCCAGTTTGAAATGATCGATTTAATCGATGTTGAAGACGCGGCAGCAATCCAGGCTAAGGTCAAAGAGTGCATAGAGAAAGATCCCGGAGCAATTGAAGAAGAAGCAATGGTAATAGTAATAGAAGAGGAAGGAGATGTAGAGGAAGGAGAAGAAGTACGTCCAGTAGCTCCTGAAACCGCTCTTATCGAAGCTAGAATGCGTGTTATNNCAGGGAATTGTTGTGGGTTTAGCCTTCATCTTGACTCTTGGAACCATATTATTGCTAAAATAGGGGGTTTTAAATGATAATACTATCAAACAAACCTAACGTTAGAGGCATAAGAAGTACTGTAAAAGATATTAAATATCGTACCCAACTAATTGGTAGGGATCAAAGGCTATTTGGAGGACTCATCAATACCAGGATATATGGTATGGCTATGGGATTCATATTTGCATTGCTCCTTGTTGGTCTTCCATATATAGCTCATTTAATGTGGGGGGGCTAAAGTATGGCAGAAGAAGAGAAAAATACTATACCTCGTGTCATTGTCTCTGCNNGGTGAGATCTCTCAGAGAATGGGCCAACAAATTGGAAGGGATATTGGTATATTATACGGAATTATAATAGGACTAATCATTCTATTTGTGGCTTTCAAAGTTGTGAAAATAGGAGCTATCCTATCAACATTTGGTGGAGTCTAAATAATTATTAGGAGGATTACGTATGTTTAGATTTGACAAAGAACAGATTGTATTAGATGTTGCTGGCCTCAAAGTAGGTGGACAGCCAGGTGAATATCCTACTGTTATAGCAGGAACCATCTTTTACGGTGGACACAAAATAATTTCAGACGAGAAGGCTGGAGTCTTCGACAAAGAAAAAGCTGAAGGTTTAATAAAAAAGCAAGAAGAAATGTCCGATGTCACTGGTAACCCACACATCGTGCACACATTCGGTGCAACACCTGAAGCATTAGTAAAATATCTAGAATTTGTAGGCGATACAACAGACGCACCTTTCTTCATAGATTCAACATCCGGAGAAGCAAGGGTTGCAGGAGCAAATTTTGCAACAGAAACTGGATTAGCTGACAGGGCAATATACAACTCCCTAAACATGGCTGCAGACGCAGACGAGATACAGGCACTGAAAGACTCAGATCTATCAGCAGCCATTGTACTTGGATTCAACCCAATGGAACCAGGTGTTGAAGGTAAAATCAACATGTGGGAAAACGGTGGAAGCGTACTAGACAAAGGTCTCCTAGAAACAGCAGAAGAATGTGGAATAGACAAACCTTTCATGGACCCAGCTATCACTCCACTCGGTCAGGGTGCAGGTGCAGCTCTAAGAGCCTCTTTCGCTGTTAAAAGCAAATGGGGTTACCCAGTAGGCAGTGGTATCCANNTGGTTAAGAGGATACAAAAAAGAGAACAGGGAAGTATGGCCTGTATGTGACGTAGGATCCAACCTTCTGCAGATTGCAGTTGGAGGAGACTTTGTCCTCATAGGACCAATTGAAAACGCAAAAATGGCATTTACCGCATGTTCCATGGGAGATATATTCATGGCAGAAGCTGCAAAGGACATCGGAACAGTACCAATTGACGAACACCCATTCTTTAAACTGTTATAATTTGAGGCAAATGGTGACTATGTCGCCTATACCTACTTTTTTTATTTTTTTTAAACATAATTTCTGAAAATCTTCAAATTTTTATAATTACTTATTCAATTTTGAAAAAAACTTACTATTTTATATATTTTTGGACAATACCTGAGGATATAACAATGTTATTTTAACTTCAAGTTACTTAAATCATGTTCTTTTTTAAAAGAAGTATATTCTAGCTTCCAAGAAGAAGTTTTATATACAATATTGTAGTAACACAATGTGTTCAATATTTATTTAATGTTAATGAAGTACTTCAAAATTCAAGAAAAACTATGAATTTAAGGTTATTTAACCTTCCTAACTGTCAATTTATTGATGATATTTAAATTGAATATCAGGTTAAATAATTATAATAGAGAGTAATATATCTAAAAGATAAAATATTGGGAGGGGTAAAAAACGAAAATTAGTTTTAAGACTTTAGGGATTCCTTTGGCTATTATTGCGTTTAT
>PMMV01000032.1 GCA_003162115.1 Methanobacterium sp. | reverse complement strand
TTCTGCACCGATTATAGATGCAACTTCTTCCCTTGCTGATTCCATAGCCTTTTTACCTTCCCTTCCAAGGGAATATAAGGTGGAGGCGTTACCAAATGAATCTATGAAATAGGGTTTCATTGCTTCAAATACTTCGGGATCCACCGGTGATGTTGCTGAATGATCCATATAAATCATGTCTTTAACCTCTCATGTACTTTTGTTAAGATAATCGTATAATCATAGTACTTTTAGTTTCTTAGGTAATAACTTTAATTTTCCTAAATTTGAATGGATTTCATCATAATAAATAATTATAACAATAGTTATATTTAATCATTATTAAGTATTTTTATTTAGTCTACCATTATATTAAAATTTTAATGATAGTAATTGAGGGGAGAAAAAAGTATTTCCTATTAAGTTGGTTCTACCTCTGTTGCATTCAACACTTTGACTTTTACATGATCAATTCCTTTGTTTAGATTTATCTGTGTCTTTGCTATGGAATAACTAACCCCTCCCACTTGTGGACTGGTATAGTTATATGATACTAATTTTTTATTGTTTGCATATAGGCAGTTATTTCTATTTTTACTTCCGTATAATTTAAGTGGTTTTTACTTACTAAATAAACCCATACTTCATTCGTTCCTTGTTCTGGAAAATTATTATGAATATATGGTGTTCCATTTAAAGAAATATCACTTAAATTTGCTTATTTATGTGTGGGTGTTGATGTGCATCCTGAAGCCATTATAACTATTAAAAATAATCCTATTATCCCTAATATTAGTTTCTTCAAAAATAACTCCCCAAATGAATAGTATCTTTAAATGGATTAATAAATATTATCATTTAAGTTTTAGAATTTATAGCATCTAATAAATCTTGTTTATCCTTTTCTTTTCCATAAACAGCTCCAGCTACAATAATAACCCCTATTAGATAGGATATAATTACTGTTGTATCTGATACCATCCCAAAAATAGCAAATATCAATACAATAAATACTGCTGGTACTATACCACCAATTACACCACCAATAATAGCTCTATTTTATATGCAGTACTTACTGGCATAGTTTATCATCTCTTGCAATGTTAGACATTAGAATATATCTATTTAAGTAATATAGGGGAGAGGGGAGTTTCAATCACAATTTAAAGGAGCAAACTCTGGTAAAATGGGAAATTGTAGAAGGTGGAATAAATACTCCCCTCCTTTTGATAGTATCATTTACAGTACTATAAATATTATCATTTATTTAACAGGATGTTGATGTAAGAATAAAACCTGATTAATTAAATGATGGGAAAACCTCATAGATTTAGAGACAAAACAGTTAACAGAGAATAACTAATAATTAATTTGTGGTGTATTATATGTCTAATATTAGATTAGAAAGCCAATGCATATACAATTTACCATCAAATGTAACAAATAGACCATAAAGTCCTAACAAATAACCCCACAATACAAATACCAACACGTAATGGAATAGTTAACAAACATTCCAAAATTAAGAGAAAAAATCTAATTTATAAAAATGCTAAATATTATCATGTTTTATTTGTAAAAAACCGCGCTTTAGGTCCTTTTTTGCTATACTATTTTCATCATGAGTATTACTAACACTGTGAAAAAAAACTTTTTATTCTGCAGAAAAGTTTTCAATATACCAGTCAATAAGTTCGCTTGCAATACTTATCTTGGACGGCATAGGAGTAAGTTCATCCACGTTAAACCACTTTGCCTCTATTATTTCTTTCCCGTCAACATTTATCTCACCACTTTCATAATTAGCTGTAAAACCAATCATCAGAGAATTGGGGAATGGCCAAGGTTGACTTCCAAAATATTTAATATTATTAACTTTCAAACCTACTTCTTCCATAACTTCTCTTTTTATACCTTCTTCTAAAGTTTCTCCTGCTTCTATAAATCCTGCTATGAGGCCATACCTATTTTTAAGGCCGTATGAGTGTTTGGCCATGAGAATCTTACCGTTCTTTATAATTGCAGTTATCACGGCTGGAGAAAGGCGTGTATGACTTATAAATCCACATTCCGGGCAAATTTTGGCTATTTGATTTTCCATAATTTTAGTTAGGGAGCCGCATTTACCGCAAAACTGGTGATTTTTATCCCAATTTACAATTTGAATTGCTCTTCCTGCCAAAAGAAATAAATCTTCATCTAACATTTTGTACAACGAACGTAAATCAATGAAAGCCATTCCTTCCAGTGCATTTGTTTCAGATACTTCTGTACATTTGCATGGATGTCCCTCAAGTGTACCAAGATAATGTGTGCGAATTGGGGAAATATTCAGATCCTTTAGATCTTTTATAAAAGGAATTTTATTATCTTTTCCACGGTTTATGAGCAATTTATCAGAGTTAAAAATGAACCAGTAGGCAGGGCTATTGTTTTTATAGTTAGGAGTAACTACAGGATTGTAACGTTTGTAAATACTTTCTCTTAACATAACTAATAGATAATTTAACCTTTGGATAAATAATTATTCATTAAAAAAAAAGGAATATATTAAAGTAAATGAATATAGAATTCTTTGGAGACTCATTTTTCAACAACCTTTCAGGTTTTCTTCCAAATAATAATCGGTTTTTGTTAAAGTGTTGGATCTTCAAGGTATTTACCTTCCATATTAACCATTATATCATGTTATTAAATTATATCTTCCAAGATAACCCCTTTTTACTTAATCGTATCTGCATTTAAATTATAATTTATCTTATTACCTCAAAATATGCCTTATTTAATATACATTCGTTAAATCAAACTTGATTAGAATAGCAATAACTGAATATATAATGAAATATAAGGTCTTATTAGACTAAAAGTAAACTATGGAGGGTGTTAAATGGTGTTTCCTTATTTCCCCTTTTAAAAAAAATATTAACCAAATTGCATATGGACCATTCACTCAATATAATAATTGGATAGGGAAATTCTCACTTCTGATTTTACCAAAAATTGCTCACCCCAATTTTATCATAAAAAAAGATGAATATATCCATCCACTTTTACTTTTAATAAAAAATTTATTAATATACCTCCACCAAAATAATAATTGGACAGGGAGGAAATCACTTCTTATTTTATTCTCTCAAAAATCTCTTCCTGGATTTGATTATAAAAAAAAGGATGGAAAACCCAAATCCCTATTCCTTATTTAACTAAAAAAAATACCAAATTGCATATAGAACCCACCTAAATATAATAAATAGGGTAGGGAAATCTACTTAAATTTTTACCAAATTGATCCTAAACTGATCATAAAAAGAGAAATTATAGCCCTACCCAACCTCTAAATAAAAAAATTTAAAATAGCTATTTTATGGTTTCACAATGCCTGTTCAATCCGAGTTACATTTTATTAGTACATTACTCGATCAATTTTGATATTAATAATCAACTTTTTTACTTTGAACTATAATAAATCCAATCTAATTAGAATAACTGAATATCTTATGAAATATAATGACTTGATGTAAACATAGATGATTTTATTATTCAAGATTCTCTTCAGAGTCAATTAGATGTTTATCTGTACAATTCATCTGAATCTTTATCAAGAACTCATAGAATCAGGTATTAAAATTGCAGAAAAACCATTAAGGGTGAGTTGGTTTAAATAAAAATAGAAAGAGTTCAAAAGTAAAAAATAATAAAATATGAAATTAATTTAAATTGCCATTTTTCATATTTCACA
>PMMV01000040.1 GCA_003162115.1 Methanobacterium sp. | reverse complement strand
AGGATATTTTGTTAGTATTTTTGATGCATAACTTTCATCAAATCCTACAGCATGCAGCACATACGATGCCTTTATTTTGGCAAATTCTGCAGGTAATTCAAGACTTATGGCATCAGTTAGGTTTCCTAAAACATTTTGATGTGGATATAAACTATATTCTTGATGTAAAATTCCAAGATAAGGTTTTACACGGCCCCTCCCAGATACTCCCTTCTCAGTCATGTTTATCCATTCTTCTCCCAGCTTGACCATAATTTGGCCGCTGCTGGGATCAGTAAGTCCGAATAAAATCCTAGATAATGTTGTTTTACCTGCTCCAGATAGGCCCACAATCCCATATATTTCTCCTTCATTCACTGTGAGGTCTATGCCATCAACAGCTTTCACAACTCCCCTATCAATAGAATAATAATATTTCTTGACTCCTTCCATTTTGATTATAGGGCCTCCAGTTTTGAATTCTACTTTCTTTTCTGGAAGGGGTACATGACTCATAAAACTCTGCACAACAGTTTCAGGGTCTCCTTCCTCTAATATTTCGCCCTTATCCAACCATATAGCGTAGTCTGAAAGATGGCGCATAACTTCTGGCCAGTGGGAAGTAACTACCATTGTGGTTCCTTTACTTTTAACTCCATCAATAATAGCTTGATGTATGAGTTCAGCAGTTTTAGGGTCTAAAGTGCCTGTTGGTTCATCAGCAAGGAATATCATTGGTTCCTTAGCCATCTGTCTAGCGAGTACAACTCTCTGTTTTTCGCCTCCACTTAGATCACGAGCAATGTGAGTTATCCTATGGGACATTTGAGCCATTTCTAACATATCTATTGCCAAGTACATGCTTTCTTCATCTTCATGACCCGTAATAGATTTTATAACGTTGTCAATTACAGTATCATCTTCGTAGAGGGCAAAAGTTCTCTGTAACATTATAGATATTCTGCGTTTTATGGCTGCAAAGACTTTTCTATCAGAGCTCCAAAAGTCTACACTTCTTGCTTCAAACTTTACACCACAAACACAATTTTTACCTTCCATTGATGGAGGTTCAACTCGAAGGCATGATGGACATATTGAAAGATTATATATAATCTGGCCTTTATCTGGCTTGTACTCCTTCATTCCCCTTAACATATTTATTAGGGCAGATTTGCCTGATCCACTCCTTCCAAGTATTCCCAAAACAGATCCTTCATTGACTTTGATATTCACATTTTTAAGAATGTTTACACCGTCAAAAGATTTAGTGACGTTTTTTATTTCTATAAAAGACATGGTAACCCACCAATTTTTTTTATTAATGATTTAGTGTGAATTTAGATTTTAAATACCAACTTTAGTTTTATTCTGATCCACAAAGTGGAGTTTCACATTTGGGGCATATTGTATTTTTACATGGCACTGCTCTAGTTTTTGGGGATTCATAACCACAGTTTGGGCATTTACAAACTCTTGGAGGGCCTACTCCCAATCCATGACCACCATAAGATCTACGCTCTAACAGGGAAGGATCGGTTTTAATTATGATTTCTTCATCTTCTAATTTCATAATATCTTTGGATTTGCAGTCTAAGCATTCATCATATTCTTTTTCTTTGCTAAGCCATTCAAATCCACAAACATTACATTTGTACCTTATTTTATCTGTTATAATATCATCACCTACTATTATAAGTGTATTTCCCTCAATTAAGGCATTAGATATCTTTTTTCTAGCTGAAGTTAATATTCTATGAAATGTAGGTTGTGAAATTCCCATTATCTCAGCAGATCTTACCTGCTGTATGTCATGATAATCTCTAAGTCTTATAGCTTCAAATTCATCCAATGTGATTTTAATAGGCTCTAAAGAGTCAATATTCTCATTTTCTGGTTTAAAACAACGTGTTTGAGGTTCTTCTGATATTCTTCTAAATATTCTAGGACGAGGCATGATGAATATATATTCAAAATTAATATATATAGTTTACTAGATTATAAAGAAAAAAATGAATAAATTAGTTTTAAAGGTTTCAAATAATCAATGAAAATATCACCAAACCCCATTTTAATTTTCAGATTTATTTGTTGCAAATTTAAACAAATCATTTAACAATTGTTTCCATATTTGTATCAATCAAGACATCAAATGATATTTTTTTGGTCCATCCCGTCCTTTCGAAGATGTTCATAAAACAAACACCAATTATTTTAGGTTTTTGTTCGACTGAAATTTCATCGATCATTTTTAAAACATCTTCTGGTGAGCATCCAAATTTAGGCATAGCAAGACCACCCATTATCACAACCACGTCAGGTCTTTTTGGATCACCTTGAATATTTAGAACACTGAACCCAATATTTTGCTGCTCATTTATTCTTTTAGCCTTTTTCAAATCGGCTTTGGGTACATAAACCATTTGAAAATCTTTATCTCTGATAGTATAGGATAATAACTCAATAAAAGGAGTGCAAACTGCTACAGAACCAGTAAATACAATCTTGGAACCCTTATTTATTTCTTTTACACTATCTCTAAATGCACCAGTAAAACCTATTATGCCACTTTTCTTTTCCATTCTCTCACCTCTTAACTATTTATATTAATTTAATGTTACTAATTTCTAAAATTATAGCTTAAAAAATATCATTTCATTCATACTTTTTGACTGCATTTAATATCATATCTTCCAATTTTCTCTCATTAGTACTAACAATATCAATTAATCCATCAGATAATGCATATGAAGGGCCTTCATTCACTTTCCCATTAAATAAAAGAATATCCACATCTTCATTTTTCAAAAATTCAACAGTTTTTAATCCTCTTTTTCGTTCATATTTTTTAGCAGGATTTATTTTTAATTGAAAATTTTTTATTTCTTCTTTATCTAAATCTACTATTAAGAAGTAGGGAGCTTTAGCAAAATGTTGTGAAATATTAGACTTCAATCCTTCATCTTTATCAACTGGAACAGCTACTCTAACTATCATTTTTTTCCAGGTTCAATCTGGATTGTTATACTGTCTAAATCATTAATTTCGTTTATAATCCTTTTTTTTAAATTTTTAGAGATTTGAGAGGCTTTTTCTATCGATAATCTATTTTTTGTCTCCAGATGAAGCTCTGCAAATACATAAGGCCCTGATCTCCTCACTTTAATATCATGTACTCCTTCAACACCTTTAGTGTTAGTTGCTATTGATTTAATCTTCTCTACTGTCTTTGGATCAAGATTTGCGTCTAAAAATACGAGTATTGCTTCTTTTCCAAATTTCAATCCAATATAAAGGATTAGTAATGCTACTACTAAACCAACAACACCCTGGAGAAACGGATAACCTATATAAACACCCAAAATCCCAGCAAAAACTATGAGTGAAGAAAACACATCCACAAAGCTGTGTTGACCATCATTTATCAGTGCCCGGGATCCTATTTCAGTTCCTACTTTATCCTTATATTTAGATAAGAAAAACGAAATAACTACAGATATTATAGCTACTGAAATAGCAAATAACGGTATACCAATTGGTTTTGGGGTTAGAATACCATTTATAGATTCAATTGTTATTTCAAAACCACTAATGATAATTATCACGGATATTATCAGAGAGGCCAGGGTTTCAAATTTATAGTAACCATAGGGAAATTTCTCATCTGGTTTTCTTTGAGAGAGTTTCAATCCAATGTAAACTGCCAAAGAAGTAAATATATCTGAGAAAGAGTGCACTGCATCTGCTAATAATGCTATGCTACCTGAAAAAACTCCAACTATCCCTTTAATGATTGCAAGAGAAATATTAGCTATTATAGAATATTTAGATGCTGCTTCACCTTTTTTTAGGTGTATAAAATCATTTTCACCCATCTAATCACTAACTTGCATATATCTCAAATATTTGTGAATTTTATCTTCTTAGATAATCCTCAATTTATAAATATATTTTTAAAAAAATTTTATTTGATTTATTAGTTATGTTCCTTACAAGCAGAATTTTCATCGGCAAGATGTAGATTACCATTTTTCCATTCTTCAAAAGTGTTTTCAACAGTACCAAAGGCTCCAGCATATATTTTTACTCCTCTTTCATTGAGCATTTCTACTGCCTTTGAACCTAAATTTGCACATAACAGGACATCTGCTTTTGATTGAATTATGATCTCTGCAGCCGTCATTTTGCCACCTTCATGTTTTCCTAAACTCTTGATAACTTCAATTTTTTCTATTTGATTATTTTTTACATCTAAGATAGTGAAGTAAGGGCTTTTTCCAAAATGAATTGAAATTTCTGAGGAAAGTGCTTGGTTATCCATACTTGGTATACTTATTTTAATATTTTGACCTCCAATTAATATTATTAAATTTAATCTGCCCCACAGAGTGGAGTGCCACATTCCGGACATTTATCGTTTCTACAGGGCATTCCCTGAGTTTTAGGTGTTTCATAACCACACTGATGGCATTTACACACCCTTGGCAGGCCTCCTCCCATACCGCGACCTCGACCTATTCCCTGTTGTCCCATCGTTCTTTGCGTTTGTTTCTCGTAATCAATGGTGTATATGTCTTCAGACTCACAATCTGGACATTTTTCATATTCTTTTTGAGGACTTTGCCATTCAAATCCACATTTTCTACATTTATATCTCTTCTCAGCTTTCATGTAATTTCCTCCTTTGATATTCAATATTTTACCTTCTACTAATGCATTAGCTACATTCTCTCTAGCAGAAATTAAAATTCGGTGTAAGGTAGGCTGCGAGATTCCCATTATTTCTGCTGCCTTTTGTTGTTTGATTTTTAGGTAATCTTTAAGTCTTATAGCTTCAAATTCTTCCATGGTTATTTCTATGGATTCAGATTTCTGATAATCAACTTTTACATCAGGTTTGAAGCATATTATTTTTGGTTCACCGAAAATTCTTTTACATATTTTTGGCCTTCCCATGTTATGAATATATATTCATAACTATTATATAATACTTTGGTAAAATACTAATTAAATAAACAATTAAATTAAACTCGAAAAACTACAGATAATCTTTTATCTGTAATTGATATCAAAAACTGTCATTAAAGAGATGGGAAGTTTTTAAATGAATGCAATTGTACTTTCAGAAAATACTAAGCTAAATAAATCGAAACTGAATACCGAACATGGATTATCTATCCTAGTAGAAAAAGATAATAACAAAGTATTATTTGATACTGGAGGTCCTAAAGGCACTATGGTCCAAAATGCAAAGACATTAAATCTTGATCTATCCAAAGTTGATGCTGTAGTTATATCACACGGCCACAATGACCATTCAGGCGGGTTACTTGATTTCTTCAAATTGAATGATAAAGCACCAGTGTACATCAAAAAAGAAGCCTTAAACCCACATTATACTGGTAGTGGATCTCATAAAGAATTTATAGGAATAGATTATAGGATTAGTCATGATTACCATGAAAGACTCAGATTTGTAACTGAAACGTCTGAAATATTGGAAGGTTTTTTTGTGGTACCTAATATTTACAAAAAATTTTCAACACCTACAACTAATCGTATACTTTTTTCAAAAGAAGGAAATCAAATTTTAAAGGACAACTTTTATCATGAACTTTTCATGATCGTGAAAGTTAATAATGAAATAACTATATTTTCTGGTTGTGGGCACAGTGGCATCAGAAACATAGTCAGCACAGCTCAAGAAGTTTTTCCAGAATCGAAAATCAAAAACATAATTGGAGGATTTCATTTTCAAGGAGGTAGAATATCATCTATTAATGAAAAGTCAGAAGAAATAGAAGATATATCCCGATGGATAAAAGAAGCTGTGGAAAAGGTCTACACAGGCCATTGTACTGGTAAATATGGGTTTGAAATAATGAAATCCATATTTAAAAGTAATCTTGAACAGTTCTATACAGGTAAAAAGATTACTATCTGATAACTCTAACACAACGAAATTAGATATTGTATCCATTAGGATAGTTTTCTTCTTTTTAGGATTTATATTAACATAAAAGGAGGTATATTTGTATATTCATAATGTTTTTGCTATTTCGCTGAATGGTTTTACTTCTTTGAGTTCTAATAATTTCATTGGTCCGAAGAAGTTTATTATTGTTTCTGGGTCTGGTGCTTCTATTATGAAATATCCTTTATGATATGACCTATCATCAACAGGACAGCTCATATATGCTCCAACGAGTCCAATACCTGCACTCTTAATATGCTCATCTGAAAAAAGCCCTTTTATCATATCTTTCCCTTCATCAGTTAACATAGGACATTCTGAGGCGGGATGTGTGTGCTCTGCAACAAATAACATATATTATCACCTATATATTAATGTGTATTCGATATAATAAAAAATTAATGTATACGTTTTTATTAAATGTTAAACTTCAGTTCCTATTTTGAAGTGAGCTTAGCTATCTGTTCTCTCTCAATATCGGGTTTGTTATATTTTATTGATTAATTTCTTTCACAATTCTGATTATATTCTACCAAAATTCAGTTTTTAAAGTAAAAAAAGATTAATAGTTATGCGGACAATAGTCCGTTGTGTGACTCTCCGTTTATTATTTTAACATTAACAACTTAAAACTTAAATAAATTTCTTTATTTTTTTTATCCTTAATGTATCCAACAAATTGGAAGTCATTTTCCCTTAAATTTAGTACCTTTNNATCATCTTTTATATAATACTATATATACATTCATTAAATTGTTCTTATGTATAATATGTCATTTCGATCTAGAATTTATTAAAATTTCGGTAAAAACAATGACAAAAATCGAATTCAAGCCAATAGGCACTATTCATTCTCCTTTTAAGGATCTTGATGGAATGCCCATACAGCCTGTTGGAGCTAGGGGAATTAAAGGTGAAATAAAACTTAATAAGAAATATAAAGATGGTTTGAAGGATCTTGAAGGCTTTTCACATATTATACTAATTTATTTTTTTCATCTCTCAAGTGGCTATTCACTCGAAGTAAAACCATTTCTTGACACTGAAAAACGGGGTATATTTGCAACAAGGGCACCTAAAAGACCAAATCCTATAGGG
>PMMV01000073.1 GCA_003162115.1 Methanobacterium sp. | reverse complement strand
TAATTCACCCAGAGTAACAAGTTCCTGCATTTGAGGCACATCGGATGCATCATGAAGACATCCAGGTCTAAGACCGTCCCCTAAACTCAGTGTGACATCATACTCTTCTGCAATTTCAAGGAGATAATCATAATTTTTATAGAGGGGGTTTTCTTCCTGATTTTTGAGTATCCAAGCTGCTAAAAAAGAACCTCCCCTACTTACTATACCCATTATCCTTTTGGAATCCTTTACTTTATTAATAAGATCCATTGTTATGCCACAGTGAACAGTTATGAAATCAACACCTGCCCTAGCCTGATTTTCTATGGCACTAAACATATCATCCTCATCCATATTTACTACTGCACTTTTTTGCTTAGAAGCTGTAATACCTGCCTCATAGATTGGAACTGTCCCAATTGGAACGTCAACTGATTCCATAATAGCCATCAAAACCTTCTCATATTCAGGTCCCGTGCTTAGATCCATAATAGTATCTGAACCATATTTAACTGCTGCTTTGGCCTTTTCAACTTCCCATTTAACTTTCTCCAGCTCAGAAGAAGATCCAACATTGGCATTGATCTTGGTTTTCAGGCCTTTACCTATACCAATAGGTTTAGATCTACCTTCAATATTTTTAGGAATGACTATACGGCCACTTGCTAATCCTCTTAAAATTTTATAAACATCTAAACCTTCTGTTTCTGATACTGATCTAATTTCATCTGTTATATTGCCCATTAGGGCTTCTTGCATCTGGGTCACTTTTTATACCTCATATAAAATGCATTGAAAGAATTTTTTTTTATTTTTTTTAGGTTATTATAAATTTGTTAGTTAATAAATATTGTTCAAATAGTAGCATTTATTAGGCTGTAATTAGTTAATGGTATACTTAAAATCCTATATCTATTTATTCCAAGATTTGAAGAGAATATTGAACTTCTGAATTCATTTTTGATCATCAGGATGATTAAATAAAAACTAAGATCCGTTCATAAAATGGGTTTAAAACTCATTTTCAACATCTTCGTCCTATTATAACCCCTATTTTAAGTCTTTAAAATTAATATATTCTTTATTAGCAAATAAAACCATTATGACAAATCTAATTAAAAAATAGATTTGATTTGTGCTCAAAAATAATTATTTTAAATATTGCGAGGTTTAAATATTGGGAGGAATAATCTATCTTTATGATAAATAAGCTCGTTGCAGAAGACATTATGATCCATGATATTCATGTTACATCACGAAATGACGTAGTTGCAGCAGCAAAACTGAAAATGATGCGCTGTAATGTTGGAGGATTACCTGTTGTTGATAAGGGAAAGCTTGTTGGGATAATAACCCACAGAGATGTGCTTTTAGCTGGTGGTGAAGCACTGGGGCTTAAAGTCGACGACTTGATGAGCAAGGATCTTATGGTTGCGGAAAGAGAAACCCCGATAATGGATATTACAAAGATAATGGCAGATAAAGGATATCAAAGGATACCTGTTGTGGATAATGGAATCTTAATAGGTCTTATTACACAGAGCAGTTTAATAAGGGCGCTTGCGGGTATTGACTGAATATACTGATTATAATAATTTAAATTAATGGTTCCGGAATCTTTGGATTCTTTTTCTCCTTCAAACCACCAATTTTATCTATCCTCATTTTGAGAAATCTTTTACCAGATTCTGTTACACCATATATGGGTATTGAAGCTCCTGCTTTTAAATAATCTTTCTCATCACCTATTTCTCTTATATATTTAGATGCACATCCAGTTACAACATCTGAATTATCGAATATTGTTTTTGCATCGTTCTTAGATATTTCACTAACATGTGCTGCAAATATGAATATTTTAATGTCATCATTTTCCATTTCCCTAAGTTTTTTGGCATCCTCAGCTGCTACAATTGTAACAGCTATTTTCTTGTAACCCATTTTAATAGCCTTTAATGTACCTTTTATCTGGTCAATTGTTGCATTTTCAGGATCAAGAACATTTTCACGTCCCACCTCTTCAATTATATTTTCTAGGGGACATGTACATAAAAGTCCTGAAACCCTTCCACCAGTTCCTTGTACAATCTCTGGTTCAGTTAATATAACTGTTCCACAACCTTCACAAACACTAACAACACTGTCAACCTCTCCTTCACTAATAAGGGTGCTAAGTATTTCTGAAATTCCGAAAGATAAAAAATCCTTCATTCGCACCGTCCTGTCATTAGTACACATTCCAAAGTCTTTTATACGAAATTCTATGTTTTCCTTGACATTTTCTGGTGTAAGCTTTTTTATACCTCTGTATTTGTCAAATATTGGGCAGTAATCAATTTTTGGCTCACCAACTTCTACGACCTTCCCATCCTTCACCTTGACCCTTGTTTTTCCTAGGGCCTCCATTACATGTTCGTCCATTTATATCACCATAAGCTTATCAAAATAATTTTCAAAATTTAATTTGATATTTTAATTCAATATTGTTATTATAGAAAAATCATAGAATATATATAATTATTTATTAAAGTGTAGTTCTCCTTTCTAAAAAATTCTGGATATAACAAACAAAATTTGAAATTTTGTCATCATAGAAAGGTTTAAGTGAGATGATGCCTAACAGCATATAAGCCATGCCGGGGTGGCTCAGCTGGTTAGAGCGCACGGCTCATAGGGTATTAAGCAAGTGCTCTGACTTTTTCCTGGGATACCGTGAGGCCGCGGGTTCGAATCCCGCCCCCGGCACTCCATATAAACTATGGGGCCCTCCAAGTTATTCCAGTTAAATTTTCTTTTCTATTTTTAATAAAACAAATTTTTTCTATTTTTGTATAAAATTTTCAGCTTTTAAAAAAATCAAGACAAAATTTAGATAATTTATTTTTTTTATTTATAATTATAAATGAATCTTAAAATCTGAGTTTAAACCATTATTTAACCTAATTGAAAATTATTATTAATCAGAAAAAATTAGTAAAACCTTTAATAAATTTTATACCAAAAAAGTTTGGAGGTTTTAATCTGAAAATCAGAGGAGATTTTGTTACAAACAGCAGCTCTACAAGTTTTATTTTAACAGCAAAGGAAGATATTTTTGATGTTAACATAGAACACTTTGAAAAAACTGGAAAAATTGGTGTTGTACAACTATTAAAATTTTTAAGGAATGAACTCGAAAAAGTGGGGAATAAAACCAAAATAGGAAATGATGAAGTGTATTTTACCCAGAAAAAATTTAAAATAGGTAAGTCTATAACCTTGATAGATAATATCGACCCTGAAGCAATTGCATCTACAGACTTCAGTAAATTATCTAACGAAGAAATGTGGAATCTTATTAATTGGATAGTTATAAAGGGTAAGGCTAAAGATATTTATGGTGTAGGTGCAACCCAAACAATAGATCCAAAATGTGAATGTGAATAAAACTATATAAGACGGTATTGATGATTAGAAAACATTTTGAAGGATACAATTTTTTAGGAGTTCAGGAAACTGGTGTTACCTTCCGTTGGGGTAAAAATTTCCATGAAAATCCTTATATGGCTCCTTGGCCCGAACTTGCAGACATATCAATATCAAACTACTGCACGAATGGTTGTAGCTACTGCTACAGAGAAAGCAGCGAAAATGGAAAGTTTATGTCACTTGATGAATACAAATTCGTTCTTGAACAGCTTACAAGCAAAGAGTACGGTTCCGTGTTCCAGATTGCTATCGGTGGTGGTGAACCTCTTCTTCATCCTGACTTCAACCAGATAATTCAACTAACAAGGAAGTATGGAATAATTCCTAACTACACCACCAGTGGGAAATTTTTCAACAAAGAAAACATTCAAACTACCAGAGAATTTTGTGGTGCTGTAGCCATATCATGGGATCCATACAGAGATCTATCTATTGAGGAACTTTCAGACATTGGATTATATTTATTGAAGAACGGTATCGGTGCAAATATACACTACGTATTTTCAGAACAAACAGCTGAAACTGCAGCTGAAATTTTAAATGGAACCCATGATGACCAGCTTCAAAATTTCAACTCAATTATATTCCTGACATATAAACCAACAGGAAGGGCTAAAAAAAGTGCAACAATTAAATCAGATAAAACTCTAAAATCATTCCTTAAGTTAGTGGATAATCCCATCACTAATCTAAAGATGGGTTTTGATGCCTGTTTTGTGCCTGTTTTATTTAGAACTACAGATGTAGATATTGATTTTATTGACAGCTGTGAATGTGGATTTTTTTCTGTTTATATAAATGAGGATCTGGATGTTACACCTTGTTCATTTTGCAACGAAAATAAATTTGTCTACAATCTGGAAAAATTTAGCTTTGAACATATATGGAAGCACAAATTTTCTGGATACAGGGATTTCGTTACTGAAAATTCAGAAATTGACTGTTTAAACTGCGAAAAAAAGTCTATGTGCAGGGGTAAATGTCCTTTCTTTAATGAGTTATTTTTATGCAATCTTGTGAGTAAAAAAAAGTTATAAATTACAAAATCATGTGAAATACAGTAAATTTTATCTATATAATACAAATTATAAACATTGACCACCTCAATTAGATCCTAATAAACAAATTTAAAATTGGAATATTGGTTGATATAATTACCATTGAAATTCTTTAAATACCCTTCAAAAGGTCTCAAAATGACAGAAAAATACGATACAAGCATATATTGGGAGATTATCAACAGACAAAAGGAAATTCTCAATAAAAAGGAACAGCTAAAACTTAAAAACTCAATTATTACAGTTATAGGATGTGGAGGAATAGGGGGCGCCGTAATCGAGATGCTGGCCCGAATGGGTGTATCTCACCTTAAAATCGTAGATAAGGATAAATTTGATGTTTCAAATATCAACAGACAGTTGATGAGCAGTTTAGATCGTGTGGGACAGGCAAAAACCGATGCAACCAAGGAAATTATTGTTTCAATAAACCCGTTTGTAGAGGTGGAAACCTACAACACCGAGTTGAACGATGCAAATGTATATGAGATAATTGGTAACAGCAACATTGTTGTGGACGCCCTAGATAATCTCAAAGCTAGAGTAATATCAAGCAGATGCGCATTGAAACTTAAAATTCCCTTTGTTCATGGAGCAATTCACGGCACTATGGGCCAAATAACTACTTTCACCCCTGAAACACCATCTTACGAAGAAACATTCAAATTATCATCATGTGGGAAGGATTTGAGTGAAGAAGTGCTAATGGAATTAAAAAAGATAACAAAAGAAATTCCACCAGTTATAGGACCTATTCCTAATATTGTAGGTTGTTTACAGGCCTTTGAGATTGTTAAAATCTTAATAGGGAGAGGAAACATAATAACTGCACCAGATGTTCTAATCTTTGATCTAATGAAGAAAAAACCATTTTCAGTAGTGGAATTTTAAAGTTGAAGTTTCATTTTCAGTGAATCTCAAAATACTACATTTTAATTTAATTAAGAAAGTTTTTATAGACATTAAATCAGATTGATTATAGATCTCTTTATAATTTGGTGTTAATCATATTTAACAAAATTATAAAAGATTTATCAGTTATCTAATTCTTAATTCATTATTTATCCATGACTTATCCCTTTAATGAGTGATAATAGATCATAGATAACCTTCAAAACATTTATATACCAGTAAAAGGAAACATCTTTCCGGTATAAAAGATCATGATATTTTATGGAGGTATTGATCTATGCAAGATAAAATTGGAAAGGTTATTCAAGACATCGAAAGATGCGGCACAAAATTTGTGAGACTACAATTTGTGGACATAAATGGAACTCCAAAGAACATGGCGGTCCCTCTGGTTAAACCAGAAGACATTGAAGATATACTCAAGGATGGATTATTATTCGATGGTTCATCCATTGAAGGATTTGTTGATATCAACGCTAGCGACCTAATAATCAAACCAGACGCGGATACATTCTCAACTCTGCCATGGAGGCCAGAAGAGAAGGGTGTTTGCAGGTTCATATGTGACATATACTGGCCTGATGGAACCCCATTTGAAGGAGATCCAAGATACGTACTTAAAAAAGCACTAGAAAAAGTTGAAAAACAGGGTTACGAATACAACATAGGTCCGGAACCAGAATTTTTCATAATCGGCGAAGATGGAGAGGGAAACATTATACCTCACGACGACGGTGTTTACTTCGATGTTGAACCAGTTGACCAGGGTACAGACGTTAGAAGAGAACTTGTATTAGGTCTAGAAGAACTTCATTTTGATGTTGAAGTTAGCCACCACGAAGTTGGTCCTGGTCAGCATGAAATAGATTTCAAATTCGACAATGCAATGAAAACAGCAGACGCTGTAATTACATTTAAACAGGCAACAAAAGCCATAGTAGACAATCTCGGCTACATAGTAACTTTCATGCCTAAACCATTCTTTGGCGTGAATGGAAGCGGTATGCATGTACATCAAAGCCTGTTTAAAAATGGGAAAAACATTTTCTACGACCCTGATGGCCAAGATGAAATTTCCCAGGAAGCAAGATACTTTATTGGAGGTTTACTTAACCACTCAAAAGCTCTTTCAGCAGTTGTTGCACCAACAGTCAATTCTTACAAAAGGCTGGTTCCAGGCTACGAGGCACCTTGTTATATATCATACGGCCTCAAAAACAGATCAACACTTGTCAGAATCCCTGCATCCCGTGGTAACGGTACAAGGGTAGAATTCAGATGCCCAGATCCATCATGTAATCCCTACTTAGCATTTGCAGCCATGTTAGAAGCTGGAATGGATGGTATAAATAATAAGATGGATCCTGGAGCAGCAACAGAAATAGACGTATTTAAACTCGATGCTGACGGTCTGGCAAGTAAAGGAATAGATACATTACCTTCTAGCCTTTGGGAAGCATATCATGCTCTTGAAAAGGACGAAGTTGTAAAAGCATCCCTTGGAGACCATGTTTACAATCAGTTCATGGACATCAAGAAAAAAGAATGGGATGATTACAGAATACAAGTATTCCCATACGAACTTAATAGATACTTGATGATCTAACTACTTCCTTCCTTTTTTTATTTTTAAATAGAGTAATTAAATTGGATTCTAAAAATTATTAAAATAGGTTTTTTTAAAGAATTAATGAATAAAAGATCAGAAAAAGATTAATCATCCCAGATATCATAGATAATATAGGAATTAACTTATCCGGTGAATAAATGCCACAAGAAACAGATCGTAAAATGATGGAAATTCTGCGAATCCTAGCAGACAGAGAGGAAGTTCTTGGTGCTAAGACAATTGCAGAAGAGCTGAAGAAAAAAGGTTATGACCTCGGAGAGAGGGCTGTTAGATACCATATGCGTATNNTACGATCAAGTTGATTTTATTTTCTCTAAGTTTGAAGACATGATTTACCAAACCACATTGAATCCTTCAGACGGAACCGGAAAGGTCATTGTAAACACATCATCCTTTGAATACGATAAAAATATTATGGAAATACTCAAATCCGTCTTTAAAAAAGGAATAGCCGTAAGCCCATACGTAAAGTTTTTAGACCCCATTCCCGAGGAAGGCGGTGAAATTAGGCTAGACACTGTATGTGGAACCACCATAGACGGAATGCTTCTTGGCAAGGGAATACCAGTCATCCCCAAATACGGAGGCATAGTAAAGGTTGAAGATTATGTACCTATAAGGTTCACAGAACTAATATCATACAAAAAAACTTCCATGACACCCCTTGAAGCATTCACAGATAAGAATATGACCTCAGTACTGCAAGTTATAGACGATGGAAACGGATCAATACCAACCAACTTCAGACTCATACCTAAAAGCGCGAGAGAAAATGCTGTTAAGTTATTCAAAAACCTTCAAAAGATAGGAATAACCGGATTACTCAAGATGGGTAAAGAGGGGGAATCTGTACTAGGAATACCAGTCGATGATAACATGGTTGGTATAGCAGTCATTGGCGGTATATCTCCCTTATGCGCCGCAAAAGAAGCTGGTTTCGACGTTAACATTAAACTGGCAGAAAACACTATAGAATTTGGAGAAATGCAAAGTCTGACCAAACCTAAACCCGTGCTTAAAACTACCGGGCCAGAAATACCCGGAAAGGTTAAGTTTTTACTCTCAAAAGCTTGGAACTTGATATACCAAGTTGATTTTAATCTTGAAACTCATTCCGGAAATGTCATTACCAATGTTTCCTATGTTAAAACAGAAGAACTTGATGATGCTATTGACATTTTCGAAGAAGTCATGAAAACAGGACCTCAATACTGTACCAGTAAATATTTCAGGATAGTCAGTGGGAAAAAACCAGATAAAACTGGAATAGCTACAGTGTGCAGTCTTACAATTGACGGTATCCTCGTTAAAAACGGCGTATCCACAACACCTCAATATGGAGGAATTCTTGAAACAGACAGTAAACAGCCCAGATTCATAGAACTAACTGCTTACAGTGGATCTTCATTAGATCCCCATGAGATATATATTGCAAAGGGATTGACTTCCGTTTCGGACGCCATAAAGGATGGGGGCAGAGTCTTAGCAAGTTTAAGGGAGATCCCTTACATTGCCCGGCCCGATGCTGTTGATGTGCTAGAAGAAGTTCAAGATGCTGGTTTTTCAATTTTGAAAGTGGGTAAACCGAGTGAATTAGTATATAATGCAAAGGTCGAAAGATATCATGTAGGCATAGTTACCCCAGGTGGTTTAAATCCTATTGCAGCATTAAAAGAACATGGTATGGATGTGGAACCTAAGGCCGTTGAAACTTTAATGAACGTTTCCGATATGGAAGAGTTTAACTAGTTCAATAACATATCAAAACTGTTTTATAAGATTAGAATTTTAGATTTTCATCATAATCTTTAGTATCTTCTTTGGATCAATCATCTATAAAACGTCTATCCGACTTTTTATCAACTGCTTCATGGTATTTGTCTTCAAACCATCCTATTTTTATTTTATCATCTTCAAGTGTATCAAAATGTGGAATATACGGCTTTATATCGAGCAATGGTGTACCATCGACAATATCAACATTTGATATGAATATTGTTGAACTTTCTATTTTATTTAAGCGTACCACAGACATACCTATAGGATTAGGTCGTTTTGGAGCCCTTGTTGCAAATACTCCACGTTTTTGAGTATCAAGAAATGGTTTAACTTCAAGTTTATGGTCCTTTGATAAATGTAGATGATAAATTAATATTATGTGAGAAAACCCTTCAAGATCCTTCAAACCACTTTTATATTCCCCATTAAGGTTTATTTTACCTTTAATCCCTCTGGCTCCAATAGGTTGTATTGGCATCCCCTCAAGATCTTTAAATGGACTATGTATAATGCCGATTGAATTAAATTTGATTGTTGTCATGATTATCGCCTAAATTTTAGATTATTAAATCAAAATGTCCACTTAGGGTATAAGATAATTTTTTAAACCATTAGATATATAATAATATGTAGTAAAAACGAGGTGATATTTATGCAGATTAGTGCTAGGAATGTTTTTGAAGGCAAAATTGAAAATGTTAAAGTTGGTGCGGTTATGGCTAATGTTAAAATTAAAATTGAATCACCACAACTCGTAACTGCTATAATCACTAAAGAATCCGTTGAAAAACTCGGCCTCAAAAAGGGAGATGCTGTTTCAGCTATTATAAAATCTACGGAAATCATGGTAGGAAAAGAGTAAATCTTTTTTTCTTTTCAAATTTTTTTATAATAAATAATTATTATTTTAATTAATAACGAATAATTTAATTTAGAAATAATTATTTAAGGTTCTATACTTTAATAGAAGCATGAATGTACCGATATGATTTATATCACTTATCGAAAAAAATTAGAAATTTTTTATTAAATAATATAGTACTTGACATCTATAATATTTAAATTCATTTTTTTAATTTTAACTAAATTGAAGCAATATTCTGTGTTGAATTAATTTTTAAAATTTATAATTTCAAAATTTTAAAAAATGAATTTAAGAATTCTAGTTTGAATATTTTTTATTAAAATGAAATCGATATGTTTATATATACTTATCGTTGAATGGGATATTATAATAGTTAAAGTTTAGAGGTGAGATTAGTGCCAGTAACTATAGATACAGAAAAATGTGGTAAAATAGACAACTGCCCAGGAGAAGGGCTTTGCATTAAGTTATGCGAACAAGGAGCTCTTATTGAAAAAGACGACGATGTAGTTCTTATATCTGAAAATTGCGATGACTGCGATTTATGTATTCAGAACTGTCCCAATCAAGCAATATCTAAGGTTTAATAAATTACGTAAAATTACAAGGTAGAGGAGATAAAATGACTTCAATAACGAGGGAAGGGGAAGAAAATCGCTCTCTAACCCATAATAATGATAAATGTGTTGGTTGTGGAATATGTGCCAGCATATGTCCTACTGAATCAATTAAAAACGGTCCAGTCCTACCAATAGCTCGTGGACTGGTTGAAATGGATTATATAAATATAAATAAAGACAGTTGTTGTCTTTGTGGACTTTGTGCATCAGCATGCCCATTTGATGCCATTGAATTCAAGATAAACGACAAAAACATTAAAGAAATGGAAGAGTATCCAAAATGGAATAAAGATGCAGAAATTGATGAAGATACTTGTGTATATTGCAAATCTTGTGAAACAGCCTGTCCACAGGATGCTATAAAAGTTGCAAGAACGTTGCCCAAAAGGGAGAATTTAGTCGTTGGAGAGATAGATGTAGATCAAGAAAAATGCATNNGCTATAAAGGTCAAACAAACCGGTCGTGAAACCTTTGAAACTGTAGTCGACGAGGATAAATGTGTTTATTGTTTAGTGTGTAAACGTGCCTGTCCAACAGATGCAATTAAAGCCGTATGTAGTTCATGTGCGTACCAAGATTATAAATTGAACACTGAAGATTTTAAAACTCACGGAAATACTGTTTTAAACCCAGATTCTTGTGTGAACTGTGGCTGGTGTCAGGAAATCTGTCCAGTAGAAGCAGCAACAGTAACCAAACCATTTGAAGGCGAAGTTTCTTATGAAGANNATAGATCCAAGATTCTGCATTCTTTGTGGTGCTTGTGCAAATGTTTGCCCACAGAAGGGAATAATAATAAACAGGACAAAAATGAACCTTGAGAATATACGCTCTAAATCCTGGCAGAACAGGTTATCTGGTTTAACTGCAGGAAAATAGTTTATTTTTTTTATTTTCTTTTCTTTAAAATAATTAATCTTAAATTACTTTCTTCAAGTTAATAAACTAATTTTATTAATTATTTCTAATAAATGATTAAGGATAATTCAAATCCTCTAATAAATCTTGATTTTACTTATAATAGTATTAAAAAGAACTGTATTTATTTATAAAAAAATAAAATTCTGATATCTAATGTTAATTGAAGTTAAATATATAAAGTTTCATTACAAAAGTAAATATATTAAGGAGGTCTGAAATGGATAGAACAAAAGATGGACCGCAATACCGATTGAAATTTGATGATAAGATCATATTATTGAATAAAAAGAAATTCAAGTTGTTAGAATATATTGATGAATGTGGTTCTATAATGAAAGCCTCAAAAAAAGAGAATATTCCTTATAGAAGCGCCCTTAAATATATTGAACAGCTTGAGAAGGAGAGTAACAAGAGTATTGTATCTTCTCAAAGAGGAGGAAAAGGTGGAGGTGGTGAAAGTAAACTCACAAATAGTGGTAAATCCATATTGAAAGAATATAGAAAAGTTGAAAGTATTTTAAAAATGCACGATGACGTTAATGAAATTGAGAGTAATATTATAGATATTGATGAAGAAAATAAGATTGCTAACATAAAATTAAATAATGAAAAAGTTATTCTTCCACTTAGAGGGAGTTTTAATATTGGTGACAGGGTTTTAGTCCTAATAAGCCCAGAAGACATATTCGTAATGTTAGAACCCCAAGAATCAAGTGTCAGGAATATTTTCAAAGCAAAAATCATTGGAATGGAACTTAAAGACCATCTCGTGCGTTTAAATGTAGATATTGGTGCCACAACCCTTTTTGTGGACATTACAGAATATGCACGAGAACAGCTTGAATTAACCCTTGGAAAAAATGTTTACATAGGATTTAAAGCAGCTGCTATTGCTATGGTTAAAATATGATTAAACCATTGGAATTATCTTAAATCTCTATTTTGATTCATCTTATCTTTATTGCCCTTTAGATGTTTAAAAATTTAATTTGGCTAATTATTGTGAATTAAATCAAAATATTTTACTTTTATTCTTTGAAAAATTTAAATAAACATTTAATAATACTGATTTTCCTATTTATCATTTATAAACACATAATTTGTTTTCTAATTAAATAAAATAACGATTATAAAAGGTTTAATAGTTTTTAAATGTGGACGATTAATATCGATATGTTTATATCTGCATATAGACAAAATTATATGATAACTTGTTTAATAGGGAGGAGGGGAAATGGATAAAAAGATAATAGTTTTAGTGATTGTTGTAATAGCAATCATAGGAATCGGAGTATACGGATATAATGTCTACAGTGCTAGTTCACAAAAAGGCACAGTAGTAATATACGCCGCTAGTAGTCTTGCAGGACAATTGAACGCTACTGCAGCACAGTTTGAAAAGGAACATCCAAATGTCAAAGTACAGATAAAATACGGTGGAAGTTCAGATTTAATAAATCAGATTAAGAGTCTTAATCAGTCAGTAGACATAATGGCATCAGCAGATTATGGTCTTATTGACAAGAATTTAATACCTAATTATACTAGCTTCAACCTACAAAATGGCCGTAATCAAATGGTNNTGGTATCAAATATTCTCACAGAGTAATGTGACATTCGGTTTAGCAGATCCAAACTCAGCACCAGCAGGATACAGAGGTCTGATGATGATCGAACTGGCGAATACATACTACAATAATTCAACCATATTTAATACCCTAATAGCACAAAATAGTGCAGTTACAGCGGTGCAGAATGGTACAAATACCATAATCAATAGCCCAACAAACTTTAATCCTACATCAAAAATTGCAATAAGACCAGCAGTTGGGGATTTAATGCCAGTATTGGAATCAGGTGCAGTAGATTATGTCCTTGTATATAAAAGTGATGCACAACAGCAGCAAAGTTCTGGAGTAAAATATATAACACTTCCAGCAGAACTTTCACTTAACAACACAACATATGAACCAACATACAGTAAGATTAGCATAAACCAATTCAGTGGTACGAATCAAACCAAAAATGTAGTATTAACACCAATAGTTTATGGTATTACTATAATGAATAATGCCCCGGACAAAACACTTGCAACAGAATTCCTTCAACTACTCTTAAGCCCTCAGGGTGTACAAATATCAAAGAATAACTTTATAGATCCAATATCACCTGCAATAGCAACTCCGAACTCCACCAATATTCCTAGCTCACTACAGCAATACGTGGTTAAATCATAAAAAAAATAAGAGAATTCTCTTATTTTTTTTTACTTTAAAATATTGGGAAATTCATATACAATATAAATTTTGAGGAGTATTAAATGAGAAGACTAGATTACACAACTATTTTCTTTGCTCTCATGGGATCTTTTCTCGTTTTGTTTATTCTTATCCCCATAATCAATCTAATGGTATCTTCTAATATTGATTCCATTGTTGCTAATTTACAAGATTCCCAAGTAATAACATCTCTTTTCATTAGCGTATATTCTGCACTAATAGCAACTCTTATAGCAGTTTTATTTGGAGTTCCGTTAGCATATATCTTGGCAAGGCATGATTTTTTTGGGAAAGGATTTGTTGAATCAATAATTGATATTCCCATAGTTATTCCTCATACAGTGAGTGGTATCGCACTTTTACTCGTTTTCACTTCGGGTGGTATATTGGGCGCCCCATTTAGTAAGTTAGGAATCGTATTTACAAATGCCATCCCAGGAATTATTATTGCAATGCTTTTTGTTAGCTCTTCTTTTGTTGTGAACTCCGCCAGAGAAGGATTTGAAAGTGTAGACCCTCGTATGGAAAAAGTGGCCAGAACACTTGGATCAGGTACCCTAAGAACATTTTTCGTTATATCTCTTCCTTTAGCTTTGAGGAGTATTGTAGTGGGATCTATTTTGTGCTGGGCCCGGGCAATAAGCGAATTTGGAGCCATTATAATTTTAGCATTTTATCCTCTAGCAGCATCAACTCTTATTTACACAAGATTTGTTCAATTTGGTTTATCAGCTTCTACACCAGTTGCAATTATTCTTATATCAATTTGTTTAGCTCTCTTTTTAGTAGTTAGATTGATTATTAAAGGATGGAGAACCTATGATAAAACTTGAAAATCTTTCCAGAGATTGGAAAGAGTTTAAAATAGATGATATTACCTTAGAAGTGGAGGATAGGGAATATTTCATATTTCTAGGTCCAAGTGGATCTGGTAAGACCATGCTTTTGGAGCTAATAGCTGGAATGTGGTCTCCGGATTCGGGAAAAATTATTATGAACAACAAAGATGTTACAAGGCTCCCTCCTGAAAATAGAGGAGTTGGATTTGTTTACCAAAATTATATGCTTTTTCCACATAAAACAGTCTTTGATAACATTGCATTTGGATTAAATGTAAGAAAAGTAGAAAAAAATGAAATAAAGAGTCAAGTAGAAGAAATGATGAATCTTTTTGGTATTTCCCATCTTGCAGATCGGCTTCCCAGAACTTTAAGTGGTGGAGAACAGCAGAGAACAGCTTTAGCTCGGGCTCTTATTATTCATCCCCAAGTCCTACTCATGGATGAACCACTAAGTGCATTAGATAGGATTACTAGGGAGGAATTAATCCAAGAACTTAAGAGGATACATCAAAAATTTAATATAACCATCATACATGTTACTCATAACTTCGATGAGGCATTACAACTTGCAGATCGTGTAGCTATTATGAAAAAAGGTACAATTTCACAAATGGGAGATATTGACGAAATTTTCAGACACCCTAAGGATGAATTCGTGGCAGATTTCGTAGGTACAGAAAACATCATAAGGGGATTTGCAAGTGATGGAGAGGATAGCCTTACATTTGTAAATACCGGAAATATAGTTATAGAATCCACTCAAAAGAAAACTGGTGATGTTCATGCCACAATAAGGCCCGAAGACATAACATTATCTACAGATAAAGTTCCAACGAGTGCCAGAAATGTTTTTAAAGGACATATTAAAGAGATATATGATTTAGGTACGATAATAAAATTAACTGTTGATGTTGGAGAGCAATTAGTACTTGTATTAACTCGACAATCATTTTTAGATCTCGAATTAAATATAGGAAAACAGATTTACATATATTTCAAAGCCACAGCTGTTAATCTATTTTAATATGAAATATTCTCCTTTAAAATAAATTTCAATTTCTTCAAATTCCAATCTCATTTCAACTTCATTAAAATATTCTTTATAAAAGCAAGGATCATATGTTATCACTAGCATGATCAGTTTTTCTTTAATTTAATGATATCTAAAATTTAAATGAACAAGATTTAGATATGAAATAGGAAATTTAGTATAGTACTGATAGATGTATTCATAACTTTTTGAAAAGTCTAAAATAAGAATTGAGTTAATTCCAGAAATAAAAAAAATAATGTTAGATATCAGTCTCACATCTTTCAATAATTATGATAGTAGTATCTTCCCCTTCTTTAGGCGTATGTTTAATTTCGACTAGATCATCCCTTATCTCTTCAAGGTCTAATTCAACAGTTGTACCCAAATTAGAAGATACTTGAACCATTAATTTACAACTAGGGCCAGCAGATGTTTCCTCTGTATCCAACGCAATAACCTCACCTGGAGTAAACACACGATTATATGACAATTCTAGCTTGTCATTCACTTTCACATTTTCTCTAATATAATTTATTGCATCATCACAGTCCATTGTAATCGTTTTTATCATTCAAACCACCTAATCTTCCTCAATACACAGTACAGTAGATGTTTCATCGGTGATGTGCCTGATTTCAACAACATCGTCCATTATTTCCACAAGATCCATTTCCACAGTGTCTCTTATAGTTTCACCGTTCATTTTAATAAGAAGTCTAAGACTTTTGATATCATCATTTATTTCTATTGCACTTATATCTAGAACTTCACCTGGGACAAAAACTCTGTTGTATGATATTTCGAGTACATCGTAATTTTTAACATTGCTTTTTATATAATTTAGAACTTCGTCAGCTTTTAGATTTATTTCTTTTTCCATGAAGATTCACCTATTAAAACTAGGATCTCAATGCATAAATAATTTAAATTTTAATTAATTATTCTAGATTTTAGAAATTGTTAAATTTTAAAAAATTAGAAAATAAAAAGAAAAAAAGGGATTATAATAAGTCCCTGTTTTTCTCAGCGTTCAACCATAGAGTTCCTTTACCATTCACTCCAATGTCACCAATATATTTTATGTATTTCCCAGTGAGCTGTTTTCCATCTATATCAGGATTTTCAATAATTCCATCTGGATTGAAACCTTCAAGAAGGCTGCTGAGTTTTCCTTTGATGACGATATTACCGTTTTTCATCTGGCCACCAGGCCATCTGGTCACGTCTCCACCAATTTCTATATATCCCTTGGTCATGTGAATACCGGCAAGTATATCGCAGCTTCCGTCAACATAGATTTCACCACCAGACATACAATCTGCCAACTGTTTACCTGCATTTCCATGAACTTTGATAACACCGCCGCTCATTCCTCTCCATTCACCTATATATGAGGTTCCACAGTATTCTTTGACGTCTCCCATAACTTCAATGTTTCCGCCTCTCATTTCCCTGCCAACATAGCTTTCTGCGTTTCCATTTATTTTTATGGAACCACCTTCCATTTCAGCGCCGACATGAAGATCTGCATCACCATTGACGATTATTTCTCCTGCTGTCATCCCGCATCCGATGTATTTAACCCTACCCATATCACCGTCGAGTATCATTTTGACATCTTCAGGACCTTCAGCTTCACCTTCAACCTCTATGTCAAAGTAGTTAGATAATGGGAATCTTGTGTTACCTACAGGTACCTGATATTTTTCAAAATCCTTTTTACTCCAGGTGTATATGTCATCTGGTTTAAGTTCATCAAATTCCAGGGCTATGCTGGAAAACTTCTTTAAAGTTAATGTTATTGTTTTCATCTAAACACCCCCTATTTACTTGCGTCAATCTTGAATTCAATTGAAGGATCAATGTAGTGGTCATGCACCTTGTAGTTCTCGAACTTAACTGTGTAATACCTGTTGAACATCGGCATGATATCTTCAAGTACCTTTTTCTCTTGCTCTTCGAATCCTTGGACATTGGACCACAAGTGTTTACTTTTAACTACCTTTGAGATTTTACCGTCCTTAACAACTACATCTCCATCTTTAATTGTGTATAAGGCTCTGCCCATTACATCTTCAATAACTGCTGCATTTGCAGCTTTGGTTGCATCGAAGTTTTCTGGTTCTAGATCGTAAACCGCTACATCAGCATTTGCCCCAACACCAAGGTGTCCTCTATCTTCAAATCCTAAAATCTTAGCAGGTGCGGATCTNNTGCAGTTCTTTTACTAGCCCATTTATGTACTTCTCCCTCCATCATTTCAGTCCTGCGGTCGCTGCTCATAAGCCAGGATATAATTCTTGGGTACCTGATAAATGGACCTGCGTTAGGACTGTCTGTTGTAAGAACAACTTGCCATGGGTCGTTAATCATTAGGAATAACTCTAATCCTATTGCCCATTGTAATGAGTTCACTGGAGCTTTAGGCGAATATATGATAGGTATTAAACCAGCTGCTGTTTCAAGTTCAATATCTTTATTTGCCCATTTTAAACCGCTTAGTTTGTACAGATCGTATTCCATTGGTGCATCTGCAGTCATGGTCGTTGTTTCATCAAATGTTATTTGGCCGATGTCACATGTAACGTGTTTATTTTTGTTTATATAATCTGCAACTGGTTCTGCACCAGAGTTAGCATCTCTCCAGCTTGTACCACCGTATGAGTGGAACTGAAGATGTGTACAGTGTAGGGTTTGATTCCTGATAACAGAAGGATTTTTCTCTATATCCTTAACAGCGTCCATTGTATCTATGGTTGTTTGGTAGTTTCCTGGGTGTCCAAGGTCGTTAGGGTGGACATGCATTGAATGAGGTAATCCTAACATTTCGTTAACTTGTGTTAATGCTCTCACAACATCTCTGCCTGTTACATCCCAGTATGGTGCAGGGTCATCTACTCCATGTACGTTCATTCCCCAACCCCATGCTTCACTTCCACAAGGATTAACAACTTTCATTCCGTAACACTTAGCTATTTTAAGCCACGTAGCGACGAATGCAGCAAGATCCTCGAGGTTTCCTTCTTTTACATACTGCAATACAAACCAGTTGTTTCCGAAGAGTAATAATGGAGATATATCTATATTAGGGATAGACATCATTTCTTCATGAGTGTGTTTTGCTTCTAGCGGTGGTACTGCAGCTTCAGTCACAGTTCCATAACCCATTCGGGAATATCTGTAACCTGTTGCTGAACAGCTAGGTATTGAAAAACCTGTTTCTGCCCTTGTTATATCAGTTTTAGCTACAACTCCCCTTCTTTCATCTTCAGGTCTGTAAAGTCTTCCAACACAGAGTTTTGGGCCTGCAATATGTGCGTGAACATCCACTCCTGCAGCCATGACCAGTTTATCAGTCACATCGAGTACTTTAGCATCGGAAGAGACATTACCAACGATTTTTCCATCCTTGATCATTACGTCCTTCTTCTCACCTGTTACATTATTGGTTGGATCATATACTATTCCATTTTTTAATATGTATTCCATGAGATCACCTATTTAGCTTCTTTTATGTTTTTAACTCTTTCAAGTAGTTCATTTACGATCCATTCATCTTCTCTGCATGTTTCAGGTGGATCTATGGCGCTTTTCATGTGAATNNGGGAAATGAGCTCCAGGATCTGCAGCTATTACTAGGAATACATCTATTTCTTTCCTGTTAAGAAGATCAATCGTAGTTGTTTCTCCAATCATGTATCTTGGATATCCTCTACTAAAATCAACACCATATGGGAATCCCATTTCATAGGAAAGGAAAATGTTGAATCCATTCACATTGAAGTGACCCCTCATTGGAAGTAGAACCCATTTTGTGTAGGCATTCAAGTCCTGAATAAGTTGGATGGCTATGTCTATGTTTCTCTGTTTAGATAGTGTGTGTGTTAATCCAAGTCCGAAAAAAAGAGCCCCAAATTCCACATTTTTCATGGCTTCAGTTAATTCAATTATATCCTCTTTAGGTATTCCGGAAATGACATCTTCTTTGAGTTCTTTACCCTTTAAAACGGCCCTTATTGCATTTACAAATCCATAGTCGCCGTTTTCTTCAAATGGTACCCATATGTCTGACATCTTGGCAGTGTCTGAGTATTTTGGATCCCATGTAACCAGAGTTCTATCAAATCTTCCTCTCTGTCGGAACCATCCCCTTGGGAATACGGAATATCTTGAGAGATGTCTTGGATGAGCGTTCATGGGGTTACTTCCAGTGTAAACTACCATATCAGCCCTGTTTTTAACTTCACCAAGTGTCATGAGTGGATATCCGACGTTCTGAACAGCCTGGACAGTTGGTCCGTGACAAATTGTTGCCTGATTGTCTATAACAGCTCCTATATATTCTGTGAGTTCTAATCCCTTTTTCATACATTCTATGGATGTTTCACTCCAACCGTATAATAATGGCCTTATAGAATTTGCTAGTAATTCGGCTGCTTTATCCAATGCTGTGTCCCAATCGACTTCAATAAGTTCTCCATTTTCATCTCTTATCATTGGAACTTTTAATCTCTGGTCTTCGTCCTCCATGATTTTACTTGCACCCAATCGGCATGCATGTCTTACACCGACAACATGGTTTTCTTTAACAAGAATGTCTAAATCATCACAGTTACTTCCACAGAATGCACATGTACAATTCTCTACAATGTGATCGTAATCAGTAACAGGTTCTTCGTATACCATTTTTTTTGCCTCCTTATTTTTTCTTGTAGACTGGCATCTCNNACATTCTTTTCCTTTTTAGTGTATTTTCTGTAAACAGACCTCATGAGATCAGCCATTAAAAGAACTTTTTTATCGGATTTTTCTACTGTTGCTTCTATACCTTTGTAGGTAGGATCATTACAGCAGTAAGTTTCAGGGCTTACAATCACATTTGCCCATGGTCCCTTTGGTATAAAGATCATGTCTTCGTGAGGTGCATCTCTTGAATGTGCTGCATAAACTACTACTTCTCCCCAGTCAGATTTTACGAGCACACTTTCCCAATTTGCAACTCCTAATCTTGCCATGTCCTTTGGGTCCATATATGCAATACCAGCTACTTTTCGATACTCATCTTTAAGAGTTGATCCCCGTTTTTTACAGGCTCCTTGGTATATATCGGTTCCTGTGTTTAGCATTACCTCTAACTTATCAGTTTTTTTAATATTCGGATCATCTAATTTTACCACATTAGAAACAGTGGGTTTGTCAACATAAGTCATAATAACACCTCACTCAAGCCATATTGCATCTGTTGGACAGAACAATTGGCAAGTTCCACATTTTGTGCATTTTTCTGGGCTGAATAGTTTAATAAAACCATTCTCAACCATCATGATTGTTTCGGTGGTTTTAGATCCATGGCCGCCTGCTACTTCATTGCTTATGGATGCGTTTACAGGGCATGCAACTACGCAAACTCCACATCCAAGACAGTTATCTTGATTTACTTTTAATTCCATCTCCATTATATCGCCTCAAATCTAAGTTTTAAGAGATTCCATCTTTTTATCCCATGATTTTGACTTCGTTGGGGTGTGTTTAATATCTGTTCTTTTAACTTCGATTGCTTTAACAGGACATACATTTTCACATGCACCACAGTAGATACAGTAATTTTCGTCCGACATAACCTTTTCAGGCCTCATTCCAGATGCACTGGAAGCAGGGAATGATAAAACGTTACATGGACATATATCGACACATGCTCCACATGCCTGACATTTTTCCTGATCAACCGATAATTCACCTTCAAATGGTTTTACAACTGTCGCAGCGTCTACAGGACAGATCTCCTGGCACCATCCACAGTTTACACACGTTTCTTGATCTATAAATGAAGCTCCAGTTGTTTCAGCATCTTCTGGGTTTAAGTCATACTCCCCATATGAACAGCTTCTACATGCTGCTTTTATTGCATCGACAGGGCATGATTTTTTGCATATTAGACAGTATACACATTTATCTTTGTCTACAATAATATCAGATGAAACTGTAGGATCGTCAGATGTAGGTAACTTGTGCTCCATAGTTATTGCGTCAGCTGGGCACATCTCTTCACAAATACCGCAGTCAATGCATGTTTCCTTGTCTATTTCAATTTCACCTGTTACTAGTTTGGATCTTTCTGGCAGATTCCTTGCAATAGTAATTGCTTCTCTAGGACATGCTGTTTCGCATGCTTTGCAATATACACAGGTTTCATCGTTAATTTCAGCTGAAGATATTAAACTAGGGTATTCTTCCATGTTTTTGATGTCTTCATCGTCAATTTTAAATTCTAAAGCATCTACTGGACATACTACACTACACATACCACAGAGTACACATTTATCATCATCACATACTATTTTTGGTACGTCAGCATCTGTTCTAACAATTGCGCCAATTGAACCTAGTTCTATTGCATCCACAGGGCATGTTTTTTCGCATATGCCGCAGCCAATGCAAATATCGTCTTTGTAAAGAAGTTCACGCTTTTCTTCAGCTGACCTTGATATTTCAAAGTCTCTGGCTTTGACTTCTTTCGTATTAGAAATCATTTTTTTACCTCCAAAATTTCTATTGAGTTTGTGGGACAAGATTCCCCACATATAAGACACCCACAGCACCAATCTGAATCTATTTGTGCCTTGAGATCGTTTAACACAATGGCTTTCATGAGACAAATATCTACACAAAGTCCACAACCAATGCAAGATTCCTTTATTATTCCTTCGAATTCACTGTTTGAACAAGTTTTTACTATAATTCTTGCCTTTTCATGCATCAAGGCATACGTCAATAATAAGAAGTCCTTAGGACAGAACTCTGTAATTTTCTCTGCTATTTCTATAGAATTCCATGACAGATTTCTACCGTTTAAATAGTGCGAAACAGTTGATCTATCCATTTCTAAAATTTCAGCAACTTCTTTTTGACTGTATCCCTCTCTTATGAGTTCAACTGCTGTCAGATATTTCAATCCTGATACAATATGTTTCGGCATGTGGACACCATGTGTGTTGAATACACATTTTACTACATATAATATATAAATTGCTACTAAAATCAAAACACAAGTCTTAAATATAATTGTGTAGTAATCACACATTAATCAAGATTTGTAAATCGATTTTCTGACTTTAAACATATTAATTAAGTTAGAAACCTCAAAAGAATGATTTAAGTAACAAAATTTAGTAAATAAAATCAAATCATATTCTAATCAAAATTTTAAAATTTTATAACCCTAATCTGATTCATGAATTTTTCATTAAATTTCAAAGATTTTAAGTCAAAATTTGCTAAAAAACAATTGAAGATGATTAAAAATGGAAATTCCAAATCTGTTAATTTAATTATATCAATAATACAAACATGAATTGAAAATTCCATAAAAAAATAGCACGGTGAATCCATGTATCATCCTAACATCTTAAACGTTAAAAAAACACGTGAAATAATTCAAAAATTTGAAAGTAAAACTGAAATAGAAGTAATAGATCTAAAAGACGGAAATTCTAGGGTATTGGCTCAGAATATAACTGTTTTGATTAATGTGCCACCATTTAACAGATCTGCAATGGATGGATATGCTGTAATAGCAGAAGATGCGTCAAATGCATCAGATTCTCAGCCCAGATTTCTAAAGGTAGTTGATGAGATTGGTGCAGGTGAAATTTCAAACCATGTAGTGAAAATCGGTGAGACAATAAGGATAGCTACAGGTGCTCAAATGCCCATAGGGGCCGATGCAATTATAATGGAAGAAAATGTAGAATTTGATGGAGTAAAAATAAAGGTTATAGATCCTGTAAGCTTCAATAACGACGTAGCACTCACAGGGGAAGACCTCAAAGAGGGTGAGGTAATTCTATTTGAAGGTCAAATCCTTGGACCTCACCAATTATCTGTAATAGCTTCGGCAGGGTACAACAATATCGAAGTTTATAAAAAGCCAAATATAGGAGTTATAATAACAGGAAGCGAATTAGTGGAAACTTCAACAGATCTTAAGCCCGGGATGATTATAAATTCAAATAAATATGCTCTAAAGGGGGTAATTGAAGACTCATGGGCAGTTGCACATATTAAACAGTGTCCTGATAACAGGGAAGAGCTTCTGAATGATGTTATTGAAGCAGTAGAAAAATATGATGCCGTTATAACAACTGGAGGAACAGCCATAAGTAAAGGAGACTTAATAGTTGAAATTGTTGAAGAACTTGGAGATGTTCCGGTCCACGGGGTTACCATAAAACCAGGAAAACCATTTGGATTCGGAGTTATTAAAGAAACCCCTATTTTTATGCTTTCAGGCTATCCTGTAGCATTAGCAGTCCAGTACGACATGTTTGTCCGGAAATACATTCTCAAAATGCAGAAAATACACAAAAAGTTTAATATAGTCAAAGCAATTGCGGGTGAAAATGTAAGATCATCACCAGATAAATATAACATCATAAGAGGTGATTTTAAAGAGGATGAAGGTATCGTATATCCAATAAGAACAAAAGCAGGGATAAATAGATCCATTTTAATGTCCAACTGTTACATTATAAGCAAAGAGGGGATAGGAAAAATCAAAAAGGGAGATGAATGCAAGGTTTTGAAATACAAATCACTTAAATTTTGTTGATAGTTAAATTTTTATTATAAAAATAGTTTAAATTTATTTAGGGAATAATTTAATTCTCCAATTAAATTATTCTTAATTATTATTCTTTAACCTTTTCCACCCTTACTGCACAGACTTTGAATTCTGGGGTTTTAGATATTGGATCTAATGCTGAGTTAGTTAAGATGTTGGTTGCTGATTCACTGAAATGAAAAGTCATGAAAACCACTCCTGGCTTACAACTGTCTGTGATCTTAACTTTAGGTTCGATTTTGCCTCTTCTGGAGATCACTTTAACCTTCTCTGCATCTTCAACACCAAGTTTTGTTGCGTCTTCCTGGCACATATCAATACAATCTTCGCCATAAAGTTTTTTAAGACCTTCAACAACTCCTGTCATAGTGCTGGTCTGGTAATGGTAAAGACTCCTGCCTGTTGTGAGTATTAAAGGATATTCTTTGTTTGGAAGTTCTGCTGACGGCCTATAAGTCAGGGGAATGAATCTACCTCTTCCACTTTCGGTTTTAAATATTTCAGTATGAAGAATGGGTGTTCCTTCGTCCTTTTCATCCAAGCAAGGCCACTGTATTCCCTCTTCATCAATTCTTCTGTAATTTATACCACCAAAGATGGGCGCAATTTCTGCTATTTCATCGTATATTTCACTAGGATCCTTAAATTCGAACCCACTTGTATTCATTCTTTGGGCTATTTGACATGTTATAAGCCAGTCTGGTCTAGATTCACCAAGGGGTTCTATCACTCTTCTGACTCTTTGAATTCTACGTTCTGAATTTGCAAATGTTCCATCTTTTTCAGCAAAACTGCAGCCAGGAAGAACTACATCTGCCATCTGAGCTGTTTCACTCATGAATATATCTTGAACAACAAGAAAATCCAGATTTTTTAAGGATTTTTTTATATTTTCAGTATCAGGTTCACTTGTAACAGGGTTTTCNNGAGAATTGTTTAGTTTAACACTCCATTTCTTTTCAAATCGGTGAATAGTTTCTGGATCTTCTACCTTCTGATAACCAGGATATACATCAGGTAAGCATCCCATATCACATGCTCCTTGAACATTGTTTTGACCCCTTATAGGGTTAACACCGGTAGATGGTTTTCCCATATTCCCTGTAAGAAGTGCTAGATTACCTAATGCAAAAACATTTTCAGTTCCATGAGTATGTTCTGTGATACCTAGGGAATAGAGAATAGAAGCCGGCTTTGTAGAAGCATACATCCTTGCTACTTTAGTAATTAATTCCTTTTTAATGCCAGTAATATTCTCTACAGTGTGAAGATTATGTGGTTTAAGAGATTCTTTGAATTTATCAAAATTTTCACAGCGTTCACTAATAAATTTTTCATCCAGAAGTCCTTCATCAACTATGATCTTCATTATTCCCATTAAAAGAGCTACATCTGTACCGGGAATCTGGTTTAAAACTATATCTGCATGTTTACAGAGATCTATATTTCTTGGATCGGCAACTATGAGTTTAGCACCGCTATTTACAGCTTCAACTATACGAAGAGCAATCACCGGATAACTTGCAGTTGGATTGGTTCCTATAACAAATAAACAAGCAGAATCTTTTATTTCATCTATAGAATTGCTCATTGCACCGCTACCAAATACCTGTGCTAATCCGGCAACTGATGGTGCATGACACGACCTTGCACAGTTATCTACATTGTTTGTCCCCATAACTGCCCTTGTAAACTTTTGTACAGCGTAGTTATCCTCGTTCGTACACCTAGCTGAGGATATGGCAGCAAATTCCCCTGATTTGATTTCTGAAAATTTTTGAGCAACGTAATCCAATGCTTCTTCCCATTCAACCTCTTCAAATATGTTATTACGTTTAATTAGAGGTTTTGTTAACCTATTTGGATGGTTGATGAACTTGAATCCAAACCTGCCCTTTACACATAGATTACCTTTGTTAACAGAATTTTTCTTGTCACCTCTAGCAGTTATGACCTGATCGCCACGAACACCAAGATAAATATTACAACCAACACCACAAAAGGGACAAATAGTTTTAACCTCTCTAGCCGGCTTTAAAGTTTCTTTAGGTACCAAGGCACCAACAGGACAGGCCACCACACATTCTCCACAAGAAACACAATTAGAATCTACTATGGGCTTGTCAGCAAAAGTTGTTATCTTGCTTTCGTATCCTCTAAAACCAAAGTCTATTGCTTTAACCCCTAAAAGTTCATTACAAGTCCTCACACAAATACCACAGAGTATGCACTTTTTTAGGTCCCTGTCAAAGAAAGGATTAGAATCATCCTCAGGAATTTCATTGATATTACGTCTTAAACTTCCAATATCATCCCTATTAATTCCAAGATAAGCTGCTATCTCCTGAAGCTTGCAATCGTCGTTTTTTCGGCATGTTAAACAGTCCACCTCGTGATTTGCAATTAAAAGTTCTGCAGAAAGTTTGCGCACCCTATTTATCCTAGAATTCTCTGTTACAATATTCATTCCATCCTTTACCAGAGTTTCACATGCCGTTACAAGACGTCCATCATCATTTTCTACCATGCAAAGTCTGCATGAACCCCATGGTTCTAATCCCTTATAGTAACATAGGTTTGGTATGTAAATATTGTTAGAAAGAGCAGTTTCAAGTATCGTATCTCCACTTTCTGCTTTTACCTCTAAACCGTCAATTTTTAGCTTAATTTCATTTATCTTCATTTTAATCAGNNAAAAATGAGTATTCTACAATCAAATATATCCTAACATCATATATATTTAAGTAATATTTAGAAAATTTAAAAAATATATTCCTTAAAATGAGTTTTAAGATCACAGTATAAAAGGTGTAATATGAAGATCGTTGCAGTTGTAGGGGCCAAAAATACAGGAAAAACTACATTAGTTACCAGAATTATCAGGGAACTTGTTAAAAGGGGATTTACAGTTGGAACTGTAAAACATTCCCACCATAGTTTTGACATGTCAGATAGAGATACTGGAAAACATAAGAAAGCAGGAGCAGAAATTGTAGCAGGAACCGGCGAAGAAACCTTTTTCACCATAAAGGGAGACATGAAGTTAGATAATGTCTTGGGTATGATGAACTTCATCAAAAACCTTGATTTTATAATTTTAGAAGGATTTAAAAGTTCTAAATACGCTAAAATATCAACTTCTGATTTTAAAGATGATTTTACTATTGCAAATATGAATGTATTTGAAATGGATGACTCTTCACTCAAAACACTGGTGGATCTGTTAGATGAAAGGAGCTACGGAATGATTAAATATCTCAACTGTAAAAAGTGTGGTTTTGACAGTTGCGACGATTTTGTTGATGGGAAAATCAAAGGAAATACAAATGCAACCTTGTGCAAGTCAGAGTCAGACGAAGTACTTCTTAAGATCGACAACCAAATGATACCATTAAATCCATTCGTGAGAAATTTTGTTAAAGAAATAATACAGGGAATGGTTAAATCACTGAAAACTGATGAATTCGGAGTTAATGATTTCGAGAAGATAGAACTGTTAATAAGAGACGACCATGACAGACATTAGAATAGCAGAAAAGGTAATTGACAAGTTCGAAAGGCCATTGATATCCCTCAGGATTTCAATTACAAATCGCTGCAATGTAAAGTGCTTTTACTGTCATCATGACGGTATAAAACCTCAGAATTATGAAATGACACCCAATGAAATAGAGAAGATTGTCAGGGTTGCAAAAGAGATTGGAATAGAGAAGATAAGACTTTCAGGAGGAGAACCATTAATACGTGATGATATCATTGAAATTGTGTCCAAAATATCCTCGGTTGGTTTTCATGACATTTCCCTGACCACCAATGGTGTTCTTCTAGGTAAATATGCTGAAAACCTCTATAAAGCCGGACTTACGCGTATTAATGTGAGCTTCGACACACTTAACTCTGAAACCTATAAATTCATAACCAAACGGGATTATATGGAAGACACCATGGAAGGTATTGAAAAGGCTGTTAAAGCAGGATTGAATCCGGTTAAGGTTAATATGGTGGTAATGAAGGGAATAAATGATAATGAAATATGGGATATGTTCACGTTTTGTAAAGATGTTGGAGCAATATTGCAGCTTATTGAACTTTTAAAAACCGAAAATTGTGAAGAATCTGATTTTTTTGATGAATATCATTATGACATGGGTGGATTGGAAGACCATTTGAGCAAAATATCAAATCGTGTTAAAACTAGAAAGTTCATGCAAGACAGGAAGAAGTACTTTGTTAAAGGTGGAGAGATCGAAATTGTGCGACCCATGGACAACACAGAATTCTGTAAAAATTGCACACGGCTTAGAATAACACCGGATGGAAAGATAAAACCATGTTTACTTAGAAACGACAATCTTATCGATCTTATAGAACCTATGCGCAGTGGATTCTCAGATGAAGAGCTAAAAAAAGTTTTTTTGAAAGCAATCAAAAATAGAGAGCCATATTTTACTGATGCATCCTGTTAACGGATCAAATAATCAATTAGGAAATAAAATAAGTTAGTACTTTGATACTGGTTCAATTGCTTTGTACTTGCCTGAACATAGTTCTATGCATGTTCCGCATTTTATACATTTATCTTTATCAATACTGTGTAATTCTTTTTTAATTCCTGAAATTGCACCAACAGGGCATGATTTAAGGCAAAGCATACAGCCCTCACACTTATCAGGAATTATCTGATAGTTTATTAATTCTTTGCATAGTAAAGCAGGACATCTCCTTTCATTGATATGTGCATCATACTCATCCTTAAAAAATCTAATTGTAGTCAATACAGGATTTGGTGATGTTTGTCCAAGTCCACAGAGTGATCCATCTTTAACTCCCTCTGCTAGTTCTAATAAAAGATCAACATCACCAGTTTTTCCTTTTCCCTTTTTTATATCCGTTAATATATCTAACATTTGTTTGGTGCCAAGTCTGCAAGGTACGCATTTCCCGCAGGACTCGTTCTGAATGAATTCCAGGAAATAATGTGCAACATCTACCATGCAGCTGCTTTGATCCATAACAACCAGCCCTCCAGAACCCATAATAGCCCCCGCAATGGTCAAAGAATCGTAATCTATCTGAGTATCCAAGAANNGTTGTTCCAAGAGGAACTTCTATGAGACCTGTGTTTTTGACGTTTCCAACCAAGGAAAATGTTTTAGTACCCTTACTATCATCAGTACCGTGTTCAATGAACCTGCTATGTCCTGCCTGCATAATTAATGATACACTAGCCATGGTTTCGACATTGTTTATAACAGTAGGTTTTCCCCATAGACCAGAAGTTGTTGGAAATGGAGGTCTGGTCCTTGGCATTCCCCTTTTACCCTCGATAGATGCTATTAAAGCCGTTTCTTCTCCACATACAAAGGCTCCTGCACCTTCCTTTATTTTAATATTAAAGTTAAATCCCGATCCCATAATATCTTGACCCAGAAAGCCGAATCTATTCATTTCCGATATTGCAAGTTTCAAACGTTCTAGTGCAAGTGGATACTCTGCTCTGCAGTATATATATCCCTCTTTGGCTCCGATAGCGTATGCTGCAATCACTATTCCCTCGAGAACAGAATGTGGATCGCTTTCTAGAAGAGATCTGTTCATAAATGCTCCAGGATCTCCCTCGTCGGCATTGCATATTAAATACTTTTCTTCTTCTCCAGAATCAATACAAAACTGCCATTTCATCCAAGTTGGAAAACCCGCTCCTCCTCTGCCCCTTAGTCCTGATAATTTTACCTTATCAATAACTTCTTCAGGTTTCATCTGGAGTGCACTATTCAATCCACTGTACCCGTCCATTGCAATATAGTGTTTAATATTATTGGGGTCTATGAATCCACAATTACGGAGTATTCTCCGAATCTGTGGTTTCATGACCGGTATGTCATAGAGTTTAGGAATTCCTTCGACTCCATTCTCACCAAATGTTCCCAGGGCATAGTCCCCCATTGGGTCATTACCTACTATATATTTCCTTACTAATTGTTCTGCAAGTTTTGATGTTACATCTCCATAAAAAATAGCCGGCATTCCTTTTTTTATGATCGTTACAATTGGTTCTAAATAACACAGACCTATACAGCCTACTTCAATAACTTCAGCTAAAACACCTTGTTCTTCCAGTTCCTCTTTAAATGTTGCTGATACTTCAAGAGCTCCTGCAGATTTTCCACATGTAGCAGATCCTATTAGTATCACAGGAGTTTCACCAGCAAGTAAGGAGTTATATTCTTCCACTGATTCTTTTAATAATTCGTTGAAATTCATTATTTACCCTTTAATTTGATTATATCTATAATTTCTTGAAATTCAATTTGATCTATTTAACAATTTTCCCCATTAGAATCCCTCTTCATTCTTGAGAAAATCCTTTTAACATCCCTTAATGTCAGATTAGACTCAACTTCTTCATTTATCATTGCACAGGGTGCTAGTGCACAGCATCCGAGACAACCAACCGATTCCAGTGAATACTCAAGATCAAAGGTTACTTCTCCCTCTTTTATACCGAGATGCCTTTCAATTCCCTCTATAATTTGTGGAGCCCCTTTGACATGGCAAGCTGTACCCTTACAAACCATTATATGTTTCTTCCCCACTGGTAAAAAGCGAAACTGCGTATAAAATGTGGCGACCCCATATATTTCACTTTCGGGAACCCGAGTAAACTTTGAAACCTCTATAATGGCCTCATCGGGTAGATACCCTATATTAGATTGAATATCCTGTAAAATTGGTATTATTTCAGATTTATCCCCACAGAAATTGGCTAAAATTTCATTTAAGCTTTTACTCATTAAAATTCTCCATTAATAAAATAGATTTGTTATAAATTTATTGTTTGTTTTTGTATTTAATAAACTACTTACTCTAAAAATATATTGGATCAAAGTAAGAATATAGTTAGAGTTTTAGTTTATAAAATTTTTACAAAAATTTGGGAAGGTGAACAATTTGTCAGATGAAAAACCATGCCAAGAACTACCAAAACATTATATGAGCATTGGAAGAAGGTATGAAAAATACGGTGATGTTCTAAGCGATCTAGGCCGTGTGGTAAGAGAAATTGGACCTATTGATGATAAAACGTCACAGTTAATACAACTTGCTGCATCAGCAGCTATAAGATCAGAAGGAGCAGTTCACAGCCATGCAAGACAAGCAATGGAACAGGGAGCATCTTCAGAGGAGGTTTATCAATCTCTTCTGTTACTTACAAGTACAATAGGTTTTCCTAATGTGGCTGCCGCAATTTCATGGGTGGATGACCTATTCAAAGACTAATTATTAGAATCAAGAAGTAATTAGAATATTCGTAAATTTACCCTAGTTCATCTGTTAAAGTTATTAAATTTAAAAATAAACAATTAAAATTTATTTTTAGGAGCATCTTTAATGTTGGAAATGTTTAAACAAGTGAATGCGATTAGATTTGAAGGAAAACCCTCTAAAGTATTAGAAACAATTGTAAACGATGAAGAAATTGAGATGATAATAAACAACAGCGTTTCAAGAAGATTTTCAATTAGTCCTAACTCTCTCAGGGAATTCGCTGTAGGATACCTACTTGGTGAAGGTTTAACAGGATCAGTGGATAATATTAACAATATATCCATCGAAGAAAATATTATAACGGCTGAAATCGATTTAGATGATTTTGACATTAGAAAAGAATTAGTTGTTGGATCTGATTGTTTTGGTGGATGGAGAACCAAGATAGAATTCGTAGGAAAAGTAAAATCTGATTTCACGATATCTAAAGAAGCTCTAGTTGATGCGTTCGGTAAATTAAAGAAGGAAGCAAAAGTATGGCAGGAAACTGGAGGCACACATGTAGCAGGTCTAGTTTATGAAGATAATTTCATAGCAATAGAAGATGTAAGCAGGCATGTAGCCGTTGATAAGGTAATAGGTGCTGGTGCTCTAAAAAATTATGATTTCTCAAAAAGTTTCATTGTTTACAGTGGTAGAATGCCCGCTGATATGTTAATAAAAATCGCTAGAGTTGGTATTCCTATTATAGCATCTAATGCTGCTCCAACATCATCAGGATTTTCTGTTGCTGAAGAGGCCAGGGTAACAATGCTTGGATTTGTCAGGGGAGACAGATTCAACATTTATACTCATCCGCATAGAATAATTTTTTAATGATTTTTTTTTTTAACGATTAAAAAGGATTTATTCAAGAACGGTGTGCCTTTTTTTGAGATCGTCTTCTGTTTTTCCCATTTTATCCATAAGTTGAGCTATAAGCGCATCCAAAAATATAAGAGTCGATACTTCAAACAGAGTACCTAATGGCGAAAGTGACAGATGTTTTCCATCCATCTGTCTTTTAATGTAATTTTTTTCAGAATCTACTTTAGTCCTGCCTTTAATGCGTATTACCAGATCAGCCATCTTTCCAAGTGTTGAATCACTATATGATGTAACTGCAACTATCTTCGCATCCCTCATCTTGGCAATCTTGGCCGTGCTTATAATGTAACTAGTTTCTCCGGACCCGGAGATTGCAAGTAGACAATCATCACCATCTATGGCAGGAGTTATAGTTTCTCCAACTACGTATACTCCTATACCTAAATGCATAAGACGCATAGCAAAAGCTCTAGCAACAAGACCAGATCTGCCTTGTCCAAGGAGAAAAACATTCTTAGAGGCGGTTAAAATTTCCATCATTTCCATAATACTTTCTTCGTTAGTATCCGCTGAAACTTTCATTACATTATCCACTATTTCTTTTATTGCTTCGTTTAAAATCATTTGCACACCAGATAAAGACTTTTATGGTTTATAAAACTACATCTATTCTTATTGTAATCAATCAGTTGTTAGACAATCACGCAGATAAAATTTTAAATTATTCTAAATTAAAATTTATACTCAATCTTGTTATAGTTCTTTATATATAATACTACAATACGTTTTCATATCCTTTTGTAGAGATAATCAATCATTTTTAGTACTTTTTGATATTATATTTGTATTTATAATTTACCTCAAGTAGAAACATATTCTGTATGTATTTATTATCATTTTTATAAGTATAAATTATTTTAATTTCGTAAATCAAATGTCCAAAATAAAGATTAAAAAATAAATAGTTCTGAGAAGACTGTTAATGTTATCGATACTTTTTTCCCTGAATTGACATAATAGGTATATACAAGGAAAAATGGCATTAATCACTGGGGGACTCAATAATTGCTTTAGAACATTTTAAAGCTATAAAAAATATTATAATTTAAATCATCTTTTTTTGTTTCAGGATGATCTGTATAGGATGGAAACCATAGTGGCTGTAAAATTGTATTGTGTCATCATTACCTGCAAAGAGTTGGACCTTCCTATTTTCAACACCTTCAGCGTCCATCCATGTTAGAGCACGTTTCATTAAGTTATCGTCGATCCCCATGGAATGGAATTTTTCTTCTACGTATAACGAGTCTATTTCACCTATTTCATTTGAAATTGAACTTATACAATACCCTACCACTTGTTCATTACTTGAATCCACTGCTAAATCTACTCTGAGGAATCCTTTTTCAGATTTTTTCAGTAATTTTTTCTTTCTATTCTCAAAAACAACATTTTCGTATTCTTGAAAGAAGTACTTTGCCTTTGACTGATGTTGATGTTTAAGTTTCTCCCACAGCTCTTTTACATAATCCAATTCTTTCTCATCAGTTTCATAATAACGTATCATATAAAGTATAATATACAAAAACTCACTAATAAATTTTAAAAAAAACATTACCAAATTAAATATTTTATTTAGTTTTCATAAAAATTTTGAACTATTTTTAATTATTATTCTGCTATCATCTCTCGCTCGCTCAAATGGTTTCTTGCAGGTAGTTGATTTTTCACCCAATTTATTAACTTGTAAAACGCTAAAAAAACAGGAAAGTAATCAAAAAATTATTTAAATAGCAAAACTATCTTAATTGGAGTGTTTTAGCCCAAATAATGGCAATAACTTTTATAGTTAATAAAAATTTCACATGTTTAAATGACAAATTACATTTAATGTTCAATAAAATAATATTTATCACCATAATCTAAAAAGATAGCTCAGTAATGGAATGGAATAAACATAGGATAATGGTTCCCACACATGTTCTGGATACAGTCATGAAATTAAAATCGCTAATCTATCTTAATTCACCCTTTAACAAAACAATAATCATAGATAAATATATTCTATGATCATTATGGATTTGTTGATAAACTTAATATTATTATAAAGAAAATATTTATGAAATTAATAAGGATCTTTGGAATAATAAAGAATTCCTGCACAAGCAATGGAGCTGGAATATGATAATT
>PMMV01000069.1 GCA_003162115.1 Methanobacterium sp. | reverse complement strand
AGACTTGCAGAAAAAGGCAAAATTTGTGAGAATAACATCTAGCGGGATGACAGAAAGCCACCCACACGATCTCATGATAACCAATGAAAGTCCCAACTACCCCACAACAAGGTTGATGTAAAGATGGTTTTTTTTCTTTTTTTATATTTTTAATCCCTCAAAGAAATGAAAAAATAATTATATTTTTGATGGTGTATAATGAAGTCATTTATAGTACTTTGTGGTGGAAAAAGCAAACGAATGGGTCAGGATAAGGGTTCGTTGAGTATTGATGGAAAACCCATGATCGTCCATGTTATCGAAAATTTAGCTGTGATTTCCGATGAAATTGTACTTGTTTTAAGGGATGAAAATCAGGTTGATGATTATAGAAAATTGTTAAAACAATTAACATTAACCAACAAATCCAAACTTAAAATCTGTACTGATCTTTTAAAGGATCAAGGACCTCTTGCGGGTATTTTAATCGGATTGAAACATGTAGAGTCAGATAGAGCAATGGTGATCCCATGTGATTCTCCCTTCGTATCCGATTTATTTGTAAATAAGATGTTTTCATATTCAAAAGAAGCTGATTTTGATGCAATTGTTCCAAAATGGTCAAACGGAGGATTAGAACCATTACATTCAATCTATAAAAAGGATTTAGAGCCTGTAATCCAGAAACTTCTGGAGGAACACACTAGTGATGTAAAGAGTTTTATAAGAAAATTGAAAGTTAAATATATTGATGCAGAATCTCTTGATGGTACTGGTAGAAGTTTTTTTAATATAAATAGCGCTGAGGATATCTCCAAATTCAAAAATAATAGATTAAAATAAGAATAATTATACTGATCATAAGACGAAAATAAATATTGATTGAAATCTTATAACGATCTCATATCTGGATTTAACGGTGTTGTCATGTTCACACTTGAAACTGCTATGGCTGAAGATACTTGGAAAATTATTCTAAAACAGATAATGCTCGATGGTGATGAAATAGAAGATGAACGTGATCTTATCACTAAGGAACTATTAAATGTGATAGTAACAGTTCAAGATCCATTGAATTCAAAACCACCAGAGGGATATGCATCTTCTGAAAAGTTAAAACGGTATGGAAAAGCGTTTTTAGATTGTGAAAATAATATAAGTGGTACCTTTTATGGAAAGAGGTTGAGGGAACATTTTGGATTCAAAATGGGACGAGATATTTACAGTGTAAAATTGATCAGGTTGAATTTGTTATAAACAGGCTTAAGAAAAGAGAAACTTCAAGAAGAGCAACAATGACAACATTTGATCCTTCGATAGATCAATGTCAAAACGAAATACCCAGTATGATCATGATTGATTTTAAAATTCGTAAAAATATGCTATACACAACAGGTGTTTGGAGGAGTCATGATATCTATGGTGAGTGGATTCCTTACTTTTTTAGTCTTAAAGGTCTTTCTAAATACATTGCAGAATATTTAGGCATAAAAATGGGACCAATAACCATACATTCTGTAAGTGCTCATATTTATAAAACAGATTTTAAAGATATTAAGATAGAATGAGTATCCATTACAATGAGGTAAATCAGATATAGAGATTATTGGTATGTTATAGTCTATAGGGGGATAAAATAAGTTTTTTAAGAACATTAAAAATAGTACTGTTCAAGAGATTTTATTAGGGCCCTGATGGAAGTATTAGATTTTTATTGTGATTTTAGAACTTGACAATACTGTTCATATTCACTTGTTTTCCAATTTCCACAATTTCAGGGTTACGGCCCATTTCAAGTAGAAACTTATTAGCAGTTTCTATCATGTCGACGTATACACTTTTACTAATTTTACATCCGTCAACAATTGTATAGGCAGGCATTTCTCCGTTCAGTTTTTTGAACTCAATTACCTTTTCAACCATTTGTCTATATTGTTTGAGAGTTAACCTCTCCATTTAATCAACTACATTTAGTTTTTTGATAATATGAAACTAACCTTATAAATATTTTGCGAAGTAAAATACACTTTTTGCATTATTTATTCTGTATATTATAATTTAGTTTTTCATTTTTGATCCTATTTTAATTATAATCTTGTATTTCCACAGTAGCTTCTGGATCAAATGGATTGGTTCTCATAGCTAATGAAAAAAGGTATGGGTAGTTATTCATGAGGTGTTCCATGTACTCAATGTATTCGTAGATCAAAAGATTGTATGCCCTTTCTGTGTCAAGTTTAAGGTGATTATAATCGGCATTGGAAAGATGATAAATATCTTTTCTTTTTTCTAGTTCCTCAGCAAGATGAAAAACAGCTCTTAAAAGCTGGGTAAATGTTTCATGCTCTAAAAGGCTAGGATTTTCGAGTAATGCTAATAAAAATCTTCTTTTACCCTTAAGAAAAGTTTTGGCGTCTGCTAAAAATTCAAGTGAATCTGGATCATTTCCATATATTTCCAAGTTGTATTCACGATCAATTATATCACCTTTAGCTTTAATAAAATCTAAATCTGCCCAATTTGCATTTATAATTAATATATTACTGATTCTTTTAGATTTTGAGTCGAATTTAGATATTTCGCTTAATAGATCTGTACCTACCTCGCTGAAAAACACGCCAATTACCATGTTCAATTTTTCAAGTAATGCACTCTTCTCCCGCTGGCTTATTGCAGTTTCGATCACTAACACAACCAGTAAAACTTCTATGGGGAGAAAAGCAAGGTCTATTCCAAAGTAAAATAGTTCTGTTTTTGGTTGAAGAAATATATAGTACTGTATCATATAGATGACAAAAGCAGATAAAATAAGTAATATTGCTATTTTAAAACGCCAGCCCAATCTTTTTATGATTTTCATATTTTTCCTTTAAAACTTTAAAGTTATTAAATAACCTTTTGGGCGGAGATTATGGTTACAGGATTTTTTGCCAACATCATAGTTCCCCTTGCAGTAATTTCTCCCCTAGAAATCGAAACATCCACTACTTCAGTTTTTGTGGATAGGTTTTTAAGGGAAGAAACAGCTTCTGCACGAGTTTCAAGGAGAATCGCTGTTATAATTAGTCTCCCATTATTGTTGAGTTTATTGTACCCCTTTTCTATCATTTGCGGCAGTTTACCATTGCTCCCACCTATAACAAGTATATCAAAGTTTTTTATTTTATCTAAAATATCTAAGCCATCACCTTCAATAACTTCAACATTTTCTGTTAATCCATGTTTCTTAAGATTTTTTTTTGTTGTTTCAACAGCATCATGATTCATATCAACAGAGTAAACAGTTTTTGCCCTTTTTGCAAACTCTATTGTCAGGCCTCCTGTACCGCAGCCAATATCAACGACCACATCTTCATTAGATATTTCTGATTTGCACATGATGATGCATCTAACTTCTTCCTTGGTTGGTCCCGGTACTTCAGGGTTTTTAATAAAATCTTGGTCCTTAATCATTCCATCTCACCGGTCCATCGTTCAAACATATTGTTGTCTATTCCTAAGACATCCAGTATTTTTCCAACAATAAAGTCTACCAGTTCATTATTACTTTTAGGTTTATGATAAAATCCAGGCATTGCAGGTAATATTATTCCTCCTTCTTTACTCACCTTGAGCATATTTTCCAGGTGAACAGATCTTAGAGGGGTTTCCCTAGGTACAATTACCAGCTTTCTTCTTTCTTTAAGAGTTACATCAGCAGATCTTGTCACTGCATTGTTAGCATATCCATTTGCTATTGCTGAAAGGGTTTTCATAGTACAGGGAACTATTACCATGGATTCAAATTTAAAAGATCCACTGTTAATAGAGGATGTAAGATCTTTTGGAAGGTAATATTCGGATGCTAGCATCTTAATGTTTTCTTCTTTAATTCCAAGTTCATAATCAAGGATTATTTTAGCTGGATCCGTTACTATCAGAGCAGTTTCTACTCCAAGATCTTTTAAAACTTCAAGAAGCCTTTTACCATAGATCACACCACTTGCACCTGTAATTGCAATTACTATCATTTTTTCACATCTTTAATTTCATTTTAGATATCATTACCAATTTTCTGATGAATTTAAAATAAATTATTTTGGTATTTCTATGTAGTTTTCAAAATTGAATCCATTTGCAGTATTTGAATATTCTTCAGGTAAGTATATACAAAGGTCGGCATGATTGAATCTTGCATCTCTAAGTGTTCTCACTATCGTGGATATTTCACTCAGATTTACCAGGTTTCCATTAGAGGACACATTTGTTTTCATCTCATCAAATGAGGGGTAATCCGGCACATCAATAATAACATACTCAGATGGTATATCCAGTTCTTCTGATATTTCCTGTTCAAATGATTTTATTTTTTTAGCTTCGATTTTAAAAACTGCATTTGGATTTTCTAGTTCGTCTAGTTTGAGGGAATAAACCGTTTTGAAAAGTTTTCTATTATCCAACCTATGCATCATATCTGCTATGGGGCCCTTTTGATTTCTTGCTGTGCTAATGATATCTGAATCGTCGTACTTGTATATTTTTTCGGGTATTATATATCCCTCTTTAAAGAGTTGGTTCAGGCAGCGTCTGAACATTGAGTTAATTATGCGTGTTGTATGGTGCTGATAAACACTGGGGTACATAAAGTACCTTGCAAGAAGCATTGATTCAGCAGCCTGTACACCTTTAGCTTTCAGTATGAGATTGTCTTCCAGTTTCATATTGTGTATGAGCCTTTCAACATCTATAACTCCGTATGCAACACCGGTGTAATATGAGTCTCTTAATAAATAGTCCATCCTATCAACATCTAAATCTCCAGATATTATATGGCCAAGCCTGCCTTCACCACTAATCAATTTAATTATTTCTTTTGGTACAAATTTTTCTGATAATATTTCTGATAGTTCTGACTCCAATATTAGTTTGGATGTCAGTTCTTCGTGCGATTTTGCGAGCACAGCTTCTGATACATGTGAAAATGGTCCGTGTCCTGCATCATGTAGTATTGCACATACACGTAACATTTCTCTTTGTTCGTTGGATAATTTCAGGTTGTAGGCTAGTCTAGAGGCAAGGTACATAGAACCTATGGAATGTTCAAATCTGGTATGATTAGCACCAGGATAAACAAGGAAGGTAAAGCCGAGTTGCTTTATACGCCTCAATCTTTGAATTTGTGGAGTGTCTATTAATTTAACTTCAAATTCATTCAACTGAAGGTTTCCATGTAGGCTGTCCCTTATAAATTTCATTTAACCACCTGACATTATTATATTAGTACCATCGTCCGTATGTTCTTCTTTTTTAAAGTCTAATTCGTATTTCACTCGTTCAATGACATCATTTAATGCTGCCTTAGTTTCATATCTATGGGCTCCAGCAACCACTGCAAGGAACAGTTGATCTCCAGGTTTGAATTTTCCGATGTAGTGTACTACGGCTATCTCAATCACACCATACTTATCTTTAATATCATTAACAATATCTTGAAGTTCATTTTCTGTTTGTTCAAGATCTGAGGTGCTGAGATCCATTTGCAATATATTTTTATCAATTTCTTTACCACGTACTATACCTTCAAATGAGAATATAGCACCGCATTCAACGATCTTTGGATTGTTTTTGACCAGTTCCATTAAATCACAGATCTTTATTGATTCTGTACCCTTTTCTACTATTCTTATTATCATTTTATCACATCTTGAAAATGATGTTTATTATTGTTAAATCAATAAATTACTACTTTCTGAATTTACTCATTTAACTTCCTTTATTGATAGATGCTGAAGTCTTGAAACACCTTCAATTTCTTTAATTACTTCACAGACAGATATTGGAACCAGAGCTTCCCAGTTTTCCCCCTGTAGCATTCTCCTTCTGACTTCTGTTCCCGAGTAAATCTCTCTGTTGTAAAGAGGTGGAATTGTTACTTGGTGTCCTCCTTCTTTAAATAAACGCTGGACTAAAGAATTTCCTGAATAAACATGTTTGAATGGAGGTGTTAACATCTTCACGTGGGCCACCCAGATTGAGTTACATGCTACATCCTGAATGGGTATGATATAGTATTTTGAGGCAGGGATACCATTCTCTGCTAGTGCCTTAGTAAGCATTAATACCCTTTCACCTGCAGTGAATGGATCTTTAACCGTGTGGCTTAGCTGTGCACTCCCTATACCTATAATAACTTCATCTACATCTTTAAGAATTCTTTTTATAACTTCTAGATGTCCTTCATGAACTGGTTGCATTCTTCCAACAAGTAAACCCCTCATAAGCACCACCATTTTTTAAATATAACATCTAAAATCTTAAACTATTCAATAAACGATTATAATGATTTTAACATGTTTATATTTCTCAATCAAAATTAATACCTTTTATTATTGTTTTACAATTAAAATTATTTCACAATCTAACTTAAATAATTTGATTTTTCAGTAAAATTTACCATTCCTTGGTTTTTATGGTGAAGGAGCAGTGATTATCACCCATTGCATAACATTTGGTTTCATTTACAACAAGTTCGTCTTGTAAATGAGCAGAAAATACAGCTTTCAATATCCCTGAATCAAATGCGCAGGCTGGCCTTCCTATTGGTGGCAGACTTTTACATTCAAAACAATCAGTAACTTTAATGGTAAGGGGGTTTAAATTTGTTATCTCCACCTTTCCCAGATTGTGGGTTTCCCAGAACATTTTTATATTCTCTGCGAGCTTTTTAATATCAGGATCCTTAATTTTGTCGTAGAGTGTTTCTCCGACTTTAACACCTGCTTCATACAGAATTGGGTCGATATCTATTCCCTGCCTTATAAGTGAAATACGTATAGTAAGGAATATGAGCCTGAAAAATTCGTATGGATCTCCTGTACTGTCTATGTAATTAGTAATATAATCTTCTATATTTTCTGTTACAACTTTTTTACCCGATAATTTGCCTAGATACTCTGATTTAATAAAGAATATCTTTTTACGGGCATCTAATGGATCTGTTTTTGAACCAATGATGCCTTCATCGGTCATCCTTCTTAGATGAACAGATACAGTTGATTTAGCTTTTCCAGATAGTTCGACCAGTTGATCAAAATTCAGTTCTCCCTTACGGAGCATTGATAATATTTTCACCCTAACCGGGCTGTTAATAGCATAAATTCCTTCTGATGTAGAGAACAATTCTATTTGCATCTCTTGGAAAGGGTCTTTTTTATCCATTTAATCACTGTACCGTTTTTTTTTAAGTTCATAAACATATTGTTTTCTCTTAAATTATTATGACAATCGTAACTTATAAATACTCTTGTTCGTATATAAAAGAACATTCGTCTTTAAACGAACAGTAAAAAATTTGTATCAATATAAACTAAGAAATTTGGAGGAGTAATATTATGCCTGAAAAATTGGATATGTTTTGTTACCAGTGTTCCCAAACTGCAATGGAAACCGGATGTACTGTTAAGGGAGTCTGCGGCAAGGAAGCAACAGTTGCTAGATTACAGGACAATTTATTATTTTCAATGAAGGGAATATCAGCCTATTTATACCATGCAAGGGAGTTAGGATACACGGATCCAGAAGTGGATGAATTTCTTGAGAGAGGATTCTACTCAACTTTGACCAACGTGAACTTTGACCCTGGAGAATTTGTTAAACTGGCAACAGAATCTGGAATGATGAATATTAAGGCAATGCAGTTATTAAAAAAGGCTCATATAGAAACCTATGGAGAACCAACACCAACAGAGGTTAAAGTTGGTTCAATAAAGGGTAAAGGTATTATCGCAACCGGTCACAGCATGAAGGCCCTTGAAGAATTATTAAAACAGACAGAGGGAACCGGTATCAATGTATACACACATTCAGAACTTCTTCCTGCACATGGATATCCTGAACTAAGGAAGTACAAACATTTAGTTGGACAGATAGGAGGACCATGGTTCGACCAGAAGAAGACTTTTTCAAAATACCCTGCAGCAATAGTTGGAACATCGAACTGTGTATTGATACCTACAGATGATTACAAAGAACGAATGTTCACAGTTGGAGTTGCACAACTACCTGGAGTTAAACACATAGAAGATTATGATTTCTCACCAGTTATTGAGACTGCAAAATCACTACCAAATCTTGAAGATGAACCAAGAGAAACTGTTCTTACAACAGGATTTGGTGTTTCAACCATACTTTCACTTGCAGGGAAAATAAAAGAGCTTGTAGAAGCGGGCAAAATTAAACACTTCTTTGTTGTTGGAGGTTGTGACTCACCAAAACCACAGGCAACCTATTACACAGAATTCGTTAAGAACCTCCCTGAGGACACAATTGTACTTACCTTGGCATGTGGAAAGTACAGGTTCAACGAAATGGAACTAGGGGATATTGAAGGAATACCAAGATTAATTGATCTTGGACAGTGCAATGATGCAATAGTTGGAATTGACGTTGTAGTAGCATTATCAGATCTCTTCGGCATGGAAATAAACGATCTACCCCTCACATTCGTTTTAAGCTGGATGGAACAAAAAGCAGCAGCAATACTTTGGAGTCTCCTAGCATTAAACATTAAAAATATGTATCTGGGACCAATAATTCCAGGATGGGTTAATGAAGATATATTAAATGTTTTAGTCGAAAATTATGGTTTAA
>PMMV01000030.1 GCA_003162115.1 Methanobacterium sp. | reverse complement strand
GGAGGAGCATTATCCCTTGGAGCCGCGCTACTAAACACTGGAGCAGCAAATTATATTATAAACCATCTCATTGGTATGATGGGGGGGAAATGTTTCAACACTTGCTATTATGCTCTTGTTGATGATAATTGCAGTGGTTTTCACTCAGGTAATGTCTAACATTGCATTGGCTGCGATTTTGGTACCTTTAGCAGTTACTTTAGCAGCTGCACAGGGCCAACCTGTTGGAATTTATGCTATACCTGTAGCTATTTCATGTTCACTTTCGTTCATGTTCCCAATGGCAGATCCAACAGTTGCAATGGCATATGGAACAGGATACGTCAAAATCAAGGAAATACTAAAAGCAGGAACACCAATGGTAATAATTGGAATTATAGTTACAGTAGCAGTAATACTGACCATAGGCAAACCATTCCTGGGATAAAATAGTTCCAAACAAAGAAAAAAAATTAATTTCAGGAAACAAATTAATATGGAATTAATTTTTTTTATTTAAGTTTTTAAATTCTTAGAACTACCTAAAATCCAACAAAAGATAAAATTAGGAGGAGTTTATAATGCATAAACGAATATTGTTACCTACAGATGGTTCGAAAAATGCAGAAAGGGCTGGAGAATATGCTATATCCCTTGCAGATTTAAGCGGTGCAGATATCATAGTTTTAAACGTGATCGACACTTATTATTTAAATGCAATAACTCAACCAGATGTCAGAGAAAGTGTGGATGAAGAACTAAGAGCCAGTGTAAAAAAAGCCATTGAACGATTTGAAGAAAAAATAGAAGAAAACAAATGCAATGGTACATGTCAAAACGTCAACTTCAAAATTCTCATCAAAGAAGGAAAACCAGCCGATGTTATCCTTAAAACCATAGACGAAGAAGAAATCGATCAAGTAATAATAGGAAAATCTGGTAAACATGGCTTAGAAAGATTTTTATTAGGAAATACAACAGAAAGAGTACTAAAAGAAGCTAAAGTTCCTGTTAACGTCATATCTTAATTTGAAATTCCATCGAACTAGATATTCAGAATAAAGAAATATAATTAATTGTAAATCAAATATTTAATGTATTTAGGATGTTTAAGGAGTATTCTAGTAAATGAAATTAATTAAGGGTGGTGTCTTTTTTGAAACGTGAAACTAAGGATGATTTCAACTTTGATTTAGATGAAGCTATTGAAAAAATCAAGTATGATGATAAATTTCTTACTTACATGGTTGCAAATATGGCCGCTATTGTAGAACACTCAGATGAGGCCATTATTGGAATAGATTGTGATGGGACTAAGTGTAGGTTGATTACTACCATATTCTTTTAATTCAATTTTAAATTTATTATAAATATAAATTAATGAAAAATCAGACCAGATCTGCTGTTAAAACAACAACTTCTTCAAAGAAGAATCTTTCACTATCTGTTACAGAGACTTCAAAACCCAATTCCATTAATCTTCCAATTGTTTCTTCTACATTGGAAAGTGAAGATTGAACAAGCTGAACACGCCCACCTGGGTTGAGATGTTCGATTAGACCTTCAATAAAACGATTTATAACGAATCTTCCATCTTTCCCACCATTCCAAGCAGCTTCAAGATCATCATCAACCAATTCAGCTTCCTCAATTGGAAGATAAGGGGTGTTGAATAGTATGAGATCGAATTTTTCATCGTCAACAGGATCAAAAAGATCGCCCCATCTGATATCAACACATGCCAGATTAATCTCAGTGTTCTTCCTAGCACATTCTACAGCATACCTATTGATATCAACTGCAACTACCTTTTTAGCTTTCTTGGAGGCTATAATTGCTATTATACCAGTTCCTGCGCCTATTTCCAGTACATTATCGGATTTTTTCACCAATAGATTATCGGCAAGTAGAAATGTATCTTCTGCAGGTTCGTATACATTTTCACAAATTAGAAACTCCATTCCTTGGTAGTTTAACATAATTTTAATTCCAAATCAATTTTTCATAAAATTAAATTTAAATAAAAAAAAATTACTGGCTTAATCAATTTCATAACCTTCAATTGCTGATGGAAGGCATTCAAGGACAGTTGAAAGACCTGATTGGTGAAGATTCATCGTTACAGCTCCAACTACTTCTTCTCTCGTTGCACCATCTTTTTTTGCCATCATAGCATGCATCTTAACCCCATTTGGGTTTTTGTTGGATGTCTGTATGGCAATGTTTATCAACTGTTTAGTTTTTTGATCAAGCCCTTTTAATGAACGCTGAATTTGTACCAGTTCATTGAACTTGGCTGCAAGTTCGGGACACTCTAACTGGAAAATTTCGTATGGAGATCTATCCATTACATCACCGATTAAATTATGTTTAATGGTGTATATACAATTTTTAACATTCGAAAGATCAATATTTAAGGATTATCTTTGTCTTTTATACTTCGTTCTATTTCTTTAGAGAGTTTCCGAATGTTTTCTGGTTCCATATTAATAACCCTCTGATTTAAGAGTTCTTGATCGAGTTTGGATATTAAATCCCTTCTTTCATATTTATCTAATACCCCAATTTCATGGAAAGAATCCATAAGAGCATTTCTAACTTTTTTACGTTTATGCTGAAATAGAGCTCTTGTAACATTTAATAAGAATTCATCAACTTTCAATCCCTTCTTTGGGGTCAGCATGATAACTGCAGAAGATACCTTGGGTTTTGGGATGAAAACATTTTTTGAGACTTTGAAAAGCATTTCGGCATTAGTGTAAAAGTGCATCATAACCGAAAGTCTAGAGTAATTAGAATCACCGGGATATGCAATTATGCGTTCAGCGAACTCCATCTGGTACATGAGAACTGCCAATTCGAATTTGTATTTAAGAATCTTAAAAGTTATTGGTGATGATATTTTGTAAGGCAGGTTTGATACAACTTTATTGAATTTTGGAAAGGCAATTTTCGTTGCATCACCTATAATAACTTCTACATTTGAAATTTGAAATTCTTTAAGTCTTTTTATCAATATGTAGGCAATTTTCCTGTCTTGTTCAACAGCAATAACTTTTCCAGCATTTTTTGCTAATGGAATTGTTAAAGTACCTATACCAGCTCCTATTTCAAGTACAGTATCTGTTTTTGAGAGATCCGCACTATGGATTATTTTAGATAATATATCCCTGTCTATAAGGTAGTTCTGCCCCTTTCGTTTATCGAGTTTTACTCCTTCTTTATTTAAAATTTTGAGAGTTTCAGACAACATATAAACTATTAACTCCTAAGATTTTGACCATATAATTATTTAATGTACAAATCTGTAAGATATCGACATGATATAGATAAAAATCAACAGAAACTTACAAAATTAAAAAAAATAGGGAATTAAGCTTTTTTAGGTTTTGGGGGTCTTGTGAATAGTATGTATTTCATTTTTCCCTTTCTTTCTTCGCCTGCTTCTAGTTCTAGATGAACTCGTTTTGCGATGAGTTTAACTGGTTCAGCAAGCATGCTTACGCGGTCTTTTATATCTTCGAAGCTAGTGAATTTAGCTTCTTTTCGAGCGTTTATAATATCCCACATATGCTTCTTACCTATTCCAGGCAATAATTCAAGTTGGTGTAACCTGGTTGAAATTGGGCCTGCTTCGTTAAAGAATTCAATGAACTTGTCCTCATTTTCTTTTATTATTTCTTCGATAACATAATCCAACTCTACCCTTGCAGTTGTAGTTAGCTTATCATACTTTAATCTGCTGTTTACACGGGCTATTTCATCCCGCTTACCTGGACCTATGTAAACTCGTTCATGTATGTCCAGCTGAACCCTTTCCTTGGGAATGAGTTCAAGAAGGGTGAATTCTTCTGTTCCCACAGCTTGAGCTATGGGCTTCCTTTTAAATGAAGGTTTACCTTCCTTAACATAACCTAAAGGAAGATAATCAAGGATAATTGCATGATCTTCCATCAAACCACCCGGATGGTTATTTATATTTCTAAAGTTTTGAATGTTCCAAACGGAATCAATTCAGTATTACTCTCTATACTTGTTCACTATCTCTAAAATCTGTTCTAACTCTTCTTTTTTGTGTGAACCCCTTTCCTTTGCAAATATCAACCTCAGATCTGCTAGATCAAGCGGCATGATATCAGCTATTTTTATAGCTTGTGTTTTTTTTATTATTTCCTGAAGCTCGCTAACAAGCTTCTTAGCAGTTTTTACATCAAGTTTTGAAAACTTGGTTACATGATCCATTGCAAGATTCTGTTCGTATGTTGGATCGTAAGACTCTGAACTTTCTTCAAGCATTTGTTTAGCTTCTGCAATAGTGATGGGGTCGGTTTCAATGACTTTTTTTCCAATCATCAAATCACTCTTGCATTTTAAGATGTTCTGGTCTGATTATTAATTTTTTAGCTTTATTGCCATCGTTTATTTCTACTATGTAAGCGCTTCCCCGTTTATCTTCAACTTTACCCGTTTTTCCATGGAAACGTGGGTGTGGTTGACCTTTGTGAATACTTGGATCGATTATTATGTGAACAATATCACTTTCATCGAAGGTTTGTATTTTTTTGGTTATAGGGTTTGTTCTACCTACTCTTATAGTCTTTCTAAGCTTGTAACGTGTTTTACTTCTTGAACCTTTTGATCTTTTTACCATATTTTTAAACCTCCAAAACCCTTAAAGGGTCTGCATTAAGATGACTATATGTCAGTTTATTAAATATCTACCAAAACATCTAAAATTTGGTTTCAATTTTTTACTCAATAAATTTAATATTCTCAATTTAACCCAAACAGTGCACTGATCCAATATTTGATGATAAAATTCGTTTAAATCAGATTATTTGATACAAAACCTATTTTAATGAATTTTCAAATTTTATTTGTTGAATATTGCAATGGGATGTAAATATATATTTTGATTTTTTATAACTATATAATACTATTCATTCTCATACTTTAAATGTTTACATCTAGAACATCAAGTTTTACACATCTTGCATTGGTACCGAGTATTTCTGATACACTTGGCTTGCTTCTGTTTTCATCCCCGGAAATAAGTTCTTTAATATAAAGACCTCCTTCACATTCTATTATAAGTTCTAACATCTTAGAATCAAGCTTTTTATATTCAAGTTTCGTTACTTCTCTTGTACGTATTTTATCAGCACGTCTGTGGGATACTCTTATTGGTGTTCTTTGATTGATGATCTTCATAGATTTCAATGAATCTAGAATAGATGTATCAATTTCATCTCCAAGTTCTACTGTAGCCTTGTAAACTTTGTAAGTGTCCCTTGAAGATTCTTTTATCTCTGCTTTTCGCTTTTTGTCTACAAATTTCATTTCTGAAATTTCCACTTTGCCCTCAGCATGTTCATTTATAGATTCTTCAAGATGTTTTAGATCGATTTCACGGATCTTAGGCTCCTTTATCTCTAGGACGAAGGTTCTTCCACTGCCGAGCATCTTGACATCGATATCTTCACGACCGGCTCCATGAAATTTAGCACCTGTTCCGTTTGCAGCTTTTATTGCGTCTTCTGATATGAGTTCTTCTACTGTTTCAGGATACATCTTACCTGTGTAGTTGCAGTTTTCACAACCTTTGCCCTTGCATTTACTGCAAGGCCACTTAGTCTGAGGAATTCCTCTAATAAGTTTTCTGTAACGACTTTCTATGAAAATGGGATTTATTTGAGTTTCTATTTTACCAGTTTTGAAATCCACTATTAAAACCAGATTGGGATTATCAAATTCAACTTCTTTAGACAGTCTTAATGATAGTTCTTTGCCAATTTCTCTGTTTATTTCTTTTTTTATGTTTTCAACATCTAGATTAAATTTATCGTAGATATATTCCTCCTTTAAAAGTGTCTCAGAATCCACTCGACATCCTATTAGGAAATTGAAAAACTGAATTTCCTCAGTTTCAAGAACATCTATAACCCTTTCGATCATTGTATCCAGATCATTGAATAGATCTTTGCAGATATAACAGGCAGAACTTTTAGGAATGTTTTTATTGGACTCTTCAACGATGTTTCTCAAGTATTCACCCCGGATCAGATTTCCAGGTCCTTTAACGGTTTTGGAGAAACTTCTACCAAGACATAGGTTACATATATTTCCTTCAGTTATTTCAATGATCTTCAATATTTTATCTTTAATTTGAGGCTCCATTTTTACCATCCACAACTATAATAATCGCTTAAATGAGTATTATCATTAAATTTGAATTCAATCTTTGGAGTAATATTAATATTGTCCAATAATAAACGATAATTTAAAAGAGAATATATTTATACTCATTAATACTTTAATTTTCTTTAGAAGTGGATCAGAGTGTTTATCTCATCATCTGTTTCATCATTTGCCCCAGTGGACCGCCCATTTTCCTTTTTCCAAAGCCTTTCATTGCTTTTTTAGTGACATTATAATATTTTAAAAGTTCTTTAACGTCTTCATTTCTCATACCAGATCCCCTAGCTATCCTTTTGACCCGGGATTGTTTTATTACTTCGGGATGTTCTAGTTCGTGTTCTGTCATGGAGTCCATAAGTATCTTATACTTTGCCAGTTTTTCCTCTGTTACTTGGGAAGCATTTTTAGGAAGTTTGCCTCCAGCTCCAGGGATCATGTTCATTACCTGTTGCATAGGGCCCATTTTATTCATCATCTCAAACTGGGAATACATGTCTTTTAGTGTGAATTTACCACTGAGCATTGCATCAACGGATCCCATATCCGCATCTGTCTCCGCTATTTCTTCTGCACGTTCAAGCAAGGATCTAATATCTCCCATTCCAAGTAACCTTGAAATAAAACGATCCGGATCGAAGGCTTCAAAGTCTTCAACTCTTTCACCGGTTCCTATGAACTTTATGGGTGCTCCTATTTCAGCTACTGCTGAAAGAGCCCCTCCACCCTTGGCAGAGCCATCTAATTTGGTTATTATTATAGAACCTATTTTAGTTGTGTTGTTAAATGCAAGAGCCTGTTCTCTTGCCTGTTGTCCTATAGTCCCGTCAATGACCATTATAACTTCATCTGGTTTAACAACAGAAGAAATACTATCCATTTCGTTTAATAAATCCTTTTCTTCTTTGTGGCGTCCTGCAGTATCAATTATTATAACATCATTCTTTTTAAATTCTTTTAAACCTTTTTTAGCTAGATCTAATGCGTCTTTGTTTTCTGCATCTCCATAAACTGGAACATTCATATTCTCGGTTAACTGTAAGAGCTGTTCATATGCAGCTGGTCTCCAAGTGTCTGTACTAATAATTGCAGGATTGAAACCCTTTTTCTGCAAGTAACGGGTTATTTTGCCTATGGATGTTGTCTTACCGCTTCCTTGAAGTCCCATGAAAAGTATTTTATAGGGTTTTTTATCGATCTCTACTTCCTGGGCAGTTGCGCCGAGTAGGTTAACCAGTTCTTCGTAAACTATTTTTACTACGTGTTCCTTTGGAGTTACACCCTTTGGAGGTTCTTCATTCAAAGATCGATCTTCTATAGTTTTGGAAAGCTTTAAAACCAGCTTTATGTTCACATCTGACTGAATAAGGGCCCTTTGAATATCCTTAATGACCTCTTTCACAACCTTTTCGTCGATTATGGACATTCCTGCCAGTTTTTTCATTGTTTTGGTCAGATTTTTCCCTAGATTGCCCAACATATTCTCACCAGTTTTTTAAGAAATACTGTTTTAATTTTAAAATTTTATATTTATCAAATTTGGTTGATTATCTATTGATCTTAAAAATTACATATTAATTGTTTTTTATATTTAGATTTTTAGTGCCAATAAATTTCTTTTCATATTATATAATAGTGACTCTTAAAAAAAAAAAGAATGTTTTTATCTTAAGATATTCAACGTGTTAATATAAATTTGCTCAGATATAAATTAAATTTTGATAATCTATACAAAAATATTCATGCATATTATAATATCTTGATTAATGAATATAACCATTCAAACTCTTTTGGGTTTAATGGGGATATAATTATTTTAAATATAATAATATTGACCTCCTAATTCAGATAATACGATGATCCGGTGATAAAATGCTAGAAAAACTTAAGATCAGCTTAATTAAAGCACCTGTAATAAAAAAAGGCGAATACAATTATTTTGTTCATCCAATTACCGATGGTATACCTCTGGTTGAACCTTCAATACTTGAAGAAGCTGCTGAGGGAATTTCAAGATTTGGAAACATGGAAGTAGATAAAATAGTGTGTGTGGAGGCAATGGGAATACATATAGCAACGGCACTATCCATAAAAACTAGAATACCATTTGTTGTAGTTAGAAAACGTGTTTATGGTCTGGATGGTGAGGTACCTGTCCATCAAATAACGGGGTACAGCCAAGGAGAGCTCTATATAAACGGTTTACACAAGGGTGATAGAATAATCCTTATAGATGATGTAGTTAGTACCGGAGGGACCATGATAGCGGTTCTAAATGCCCTTAAACAAATGGATGTAGAGATTGTTGACGTGATGGTTGTAATAGAAAAGGGTAATGGGAAGGATATAGTTAAAAGAGAAACAGGATTTACTGTTAAAAGCCTGGTAAAGGTGAATATTCTAGAAGGAAGAGTTGTAATAGAAGGAAGTGTTTCAGAATAATTAATCCATATTAATTAACCAAAGGATGGTCGAATGTCAAACCACGAACTTGAGATAGTTGATGTTATAAAAAAGATCAAAGATTTAAAAGCAGAAAAGGTTGGTCTCCAATTTCCAGAAGGTCTTAAAGTCCATGCGATAAAAATTGCAAGACAAATAGAAGAAGGAACAGGCGTAATTGTGATAATATCTGCTGATCCATGTTATGGCGCTTGTGATGTGGCAGATGTGGACATGGGGGATTTAGTAGATGTTCTGGTTCATTTTGGACACAGGCCACTACCAATAGATTACGATCTCCCTGTAATTTTTGTTGACGCCCGATCTAACATGGATTTGCTCGGATGTGTAAAAAGCTCTATTCGCCTGCTAGAAGGTTATGAGAAAATAGGACTTGTAACTACAATTCAACATCTACATTTAGTAAACGAAGTTGCAGATTTTATTGAACAGAATGGTAAAGAGATTTTGATGGATAAAGGATCAGGAACAACTAAAGGACAGGTATTGGGCTGCAATTTTTCAGCTATAAAAAATCTTGATGCTGATGCATTTCTTTACATTGGAAGCGGGAACTTCCATCCATTGGGGATTAAACTTTTTACAGACAAAACTGTAATTGTTGCAGATCCTTACCTTGGAGAAGCAAGGAAAATAGACGAATTTGCAAATAGGATATTGAGGATTCGTTCTGCTAGGATAGCAAAGGCCATGGATGCCAAACGATTTGGAATTATAGTTTCCACCAAGAAGGGTCAATCTAGATTGGAACTTGCAAAGAACCTAAAAAATATTTTGAAAGATGTGGATAGGGAAGGATTTATATTACTTCTTGATGATGTTTCGCCCGATCTCTTGATACCATTTATGGATCTTGATGCATTTGTAATGACAGCATGCCCAAGAATTGCAATTGACGATTCTGAAATGTATAAAAAACCATTAATGACTCCTCAAGAGCTTGAAATTGCTATTGGTAAGAGGAAATGGGAAGACTACGAAATAGATGAAATTAAATATAGTGGATGAAATAGGATAACAAGAAATAAATAAGATGGAATTTAAAAATTCAAATCTTATATTAATACTAACTATATAAAGATGAAACTCAAATAGTAAGTCACTATAACAGTATAGATAGAAAAATGAATTTCATTTAAAATTCTAAATGTGTGGATTACAAGATGATGGATGATTAGTACTTATTTTAAGTTGAGGTGAATATATGAAAACCAAATCTGGAGATTTCGTATTGCCCGGGGATGCTTTGGGAGTTACTGAAGAGTTTGTTCCATCAGAATGGACTTATGAAGATGAAGGTAAGATAATATCCCTAGTTGCAGGAACAGTCTCGGTAGACAATAAAAACAAGAAAATATCAATTATACCAAAAACCAGTTCTCCCTCGATGCTTAGAAATGGAGTGGTTGTTGTTGGACAGGTATCGGATGTAAGAGGTCAGAGGGCCCTTATAAAACTGGACAGTATTAAAGATAACAGCAGAGGTCTTGTTACATCCTTTTCAGGAGGAATACATATTTCCCAAGCCCAAAAAGGTTATGTAGCAAAGTTAACCGATGAGTTCAGAATAGGGGATATTATTGAGGCCAAGGTGACCAAAATAATAGGCATAGACAACGTTGATCTTACTACAGCCGAGGATGAACTCGGTGTTTTGAAGGCCATGTGTACTAAATGCAGGCACTACATGAAACAGATAAGTAAAAACGAAGTCGAATGTCCAAATTGTGGAAATAAAGAAAGAAGAAATCTTTCTTCTAAATATGAGGGGTAATATGAAGGTTATTAAGGATACAAAGAAGGAATTTGAAATAGAGATTACTGGAGAATCTCATTCTCTATGCAACACTCTAAGAAAGACGCTTATGGAGGATGAGGATGTTGAGGCAGCAGCATACGTAATTGAACATCCAATTATAGGGCAGCCTAAACTATATATTAAGGGTAAAAATCCAAAAAAATCACTTCAAACAGCAGCAGAAACAGTTAAATTGCGATGTGATGAATTCAAGGATCTCATAAGCTCTTCTGAAGATGAAACCAAGAAATGAAACCAAGAAATTCAGGATAATAAAAAAGGAAATACGAATTTTGGGAGTTGATGATTCCCCATTTCCTTCCCATACAAATGAAGAAGTCATGTTAGTGGGTACTGTTTTCAGGGCTGGCAACTGGTTAGATGGTGTTTTAAGTACTTATATCCATGGTGACGGTACAGATGGAACAGAAAAGATAACTGAGATGGTTAAGAATTCAAGGAACCTCGGCCAGCTTGGAGTTATCATGCTCGATGGCATTACATTTGGGGGTTTTAACCTGGTAAATATTCGCAAAATATTCGAATCAACAGGAGTACCTGTTATCGTAATAATGCGAAAGCTTCCCAATTTTGAAAGAATCAAAAAGGCACTGAAAAGATTTGATGATTGGGAAAAGAGATGGGCCAATGTTCTTGAAGCGGGAAAGGTTTACAAGGTAGACAATACTGAATCAATTTACATACAGATTTATGGTATTGAAATGGAAGATGCAGAAGATATAGTTAGACTTTCAACCACCCGAAGTGCTATACCTGAACCTGTTAGGGTTGCACACATCATAGCTGCAGGCATTGTAACTGGGGAATCAAAGGGAAGTGCTTAAACCATAGATTGAGTATGTGATAACATATTATCTTGTTAAATTTTAGGAAGTGTTCTAAATAAAAAATCCTCTTTTAACTGTGGATACTCTAATTACACAGAGTAACTCAGTCGTACTCATAAGACGTAAAAATCCTCCGTTCAAGGGATCGTGGGCTTTACCTGGCGGTTTTGTTGAATATGGGGAAACAGTCGAATTAGCTGCGATAAGAGAGACTAAAGAAGAAACAGGTCTTGATATAGAATTAGATGGTATAGTTGGGGTGTATTCTGATCCCCATAGGGATCCACGAGGGCATATTATCTCCATATGCTTTTTAGGGTATAAAATTGGTGGAAAGCTAATTGCAGATACAGATGCTGCAGATGTTAAATGTTTTGGGGTAGATGAAGTTTCAAGGATTGAAATGGCATTTGATCATCATATAATTCTTGAAGACGCATTTAAACTTCTTAATATTGGTGATTATACTTCCAATAAATAATTTTAACCAATATATGATACAAAATTAATCAAATTATATCGCAATGTTATAATGTAAAATAATAATAACAACATTGAATTGAAATGTAAACTTAATTTAACTACTTCGATCTTACAATTAAATTATCAAATTTATTGATGGGGAGGATATGAATGAAATTTTGTCCTAAATGTGGAACAGTCATGTTTCCTAAAGGTGAATTTTTCGAATGTAAAAACTGTGAATACACAACAAAGATAACAAAGGAATCTGTGAAGGAATATGAAATTTCTGAAAAGATATCAACGAATGAGAGTATAATTTTTACCAGCGATGAAATTCAAACATTACCTACAACTACTGTAAGATGCCCTAAATGTGATAATAAAGAAGCATCTTGGTGGCTTATTCAGACTAGGGGTGCAGATGAGTCGGAAACAAGATTTTTCAGGTGTACCAAATGTTCTTGCACATGGCGTGAATATGATTAATGAAATTTTTGCAATAATTCAAATTTACTGGATATAATCAGCCAATAAATTTTCAGGAGGAGTATTCAAATTGACGGGGGATTTAAAAAAGGATACTGATAAAAAAACGATGAATTCAGTAGATTCGAAAAATAATAAGGGAAATATTGATAAATCTCCCGAATCTGGAAGTTCTCGTATTTCAGGGATTATTTCAAATTTCAAAAAATTCAATATATCAGAAGATCTTGACTCTGAAAAATTGTCTGATAATGATAAGAAATCAGAGACTAAAACTCAAGATAACCCCAAAAACTCCCCTAAACAAAAATCTTCAAAAAATTCGGATAAAGAGAAAACTCCTCCCGAACATAAAGATGGAGAGGATGATACATTCCACATTCCTGGTCTGTCAGAGCGTAATTTCGTTAATTTGATAAAAAACAAAAGAGATAGAATAATAAAGGTTGCAGCCATTTTAATCGGTGGATTGTTGATATTATATGGTCTAGTCATTATTTCAGCTTCGGTAACAAAGGTGGCTGACAACGTTATATTCGGTGAAGAAGCCACATTAGCTGCATTTCTAATGTTACTGGGTGTTTTAATAATTGTAGCTGCATTTGCACAGCGCATTTTGGATAAGACATTTCTCAGTGAGATAAATACAGAACTCGAAGTTACCGAGGAAAGATCTAAGTCAGATGCAAATTCCAAGAAAGGCAAAGATGAAAATGCTAATAAGGTAGATAATGATAATAAGGATAATATAGTTGGAGAGAATAAAAGGTAATCAAGGAGGATGAAAATGTTCAAAGCGGTTTTAAGTGATTCAAATGTGTTAAAGACAAGTTTCGAAGCTATTTCTTCAATTGTGGATGAAGTTCAAATGAAAGCGGACAGTGAAGGTCTAAGACTCGATGCCCTAGATAGATCTCATATCACATTCGTTCATCTCGAACTTAAATCTGCACTATTCGATATTTATTCCTGTGATGAACCGCTGAAAATCAATGTTGACACAGAGGAACTGATGAAAGTTCTTAAAAGAGCAAAAAGTGATGATGTAGTTGAGCTTACGGTTGATGAGGGTAATTTAATACTTACATTTGAAGATGAAGCAAGGAGAACCTTTAAGATAAGGCTTATTGATATAGAATATGAGGCCCCAAGCCCTCCAGACCTAGATTACCCATCTGTATTTGAAATTCCATTTTCACTGCTTAAAAATTCGATCCAAGACATAGGTATAGTCTCTGATAAAATATCCCTTATGGTGGATGAGGACAAATTTATTGCATCTGCTGAGGGAGAGTTCGGAGATGCGAAGATTGAATACCTCCATGGTGAGAAGATAACTGAAAAGGCAAACTCAGTTTTCTCTTTAGAGAAGATAAAAGAGATGTTGAAGGCAGATAAATTTTCTGAAACAGCGGTTTTAAGTCTTGGAAATGATATGCCTCTTAATTTGGCCATGAAAATGGTTTCTGAAGACGGTGAACTAAGTTTCCTTTTAGCTCCAAGGATAGAAAGTGAGGAATAGGGTTGGATGAATTTTTCCAGAAACTGAGGGAGATACAAAAGAAAGAGCGTAGCATAAGCGGTCTATCTAGTGTAGGAGATAATTTCTACACTGAAGTCTCCAACTACCTCAACAGGCTCATGAGGAAGATAGATAACAATCCATTTTCCTTTGAATCTTATCTGCTGAGAGATGCCCAGAGAATTGTAGCAGAGATATGCGAAAGGAGAGAACATAAAATATCCAATAGTGCAGTCATGAATGTACAACGTGCATATCAACTGTTTAAAGAGTCAAAAAGTAAGGATTCAATGGATGATAATCAAATTACTGTTCCAATAAATTCTACACCGGAAGAGGAAGGGCTCTACTTGGAACTTGTAGACTCATTCATAAAGTACAGGGGAAAATTAACTGCACCTTTAATGTCATATATACAAAAAAATCATGGTAACCGCAGCAAAAATCCTGTAAATCGAACATCTAAGGGAGATAAATCTCTAAAATCAATCGATATAGACGAACTTCTATCAGACGCTCAGGCGGAATCTCTAGTTAACCAGAATAAGGATACAGAATCTATTAAAGGAGAGTTTGATGACCAAATATTTGAAAGGTTTGGATCAGAACCTTCCAGAAAGGGAGAGACTAAAAGTAATAGCAATAATCTGGATGATAGGGCTGCACCTGTTAAATCTAACTTAGATAAAAATGCATCAAACACTGAAAATTCTTCTGGAATTTCGGAGGAATTAGTTGATGAAGATGTAACCAAAGACAGTAACATTGTGAAAAACTCTGAAAAAAGTCATACAAAAACTTTAATGATCCTGGATGAACTTCCATCAATAATTGGGGTGGATAAGAATGTTTACGGACCAGTGTCTCCTCAAGATCTTATAACTATACCTGAACCCAATGCGAAGATCCTTGTTAAAAATAACAAGGGAATAATTATACAAACATATAAATAAACTTTAAATGATAAACAATTAATACATTATTGGACTTTTTATAAAGGAGTACAATTCTGCAAATAAAATATTCAGTTTAAATAAGTTTTAAAATAAGAGCATTAATTAAGAAAGTTAATTGCACGACTTATTTTTACATTTTAAGAGGTGATCATATGAAGATTCCTAAAGAAAGGAGAACTTACTGTCCAAGCTGTAAAAAACATACAATTCACGAAGTATTAGAAGCGAAAAGAAGAAAAGCAAGCGAGCTCAAATGGGGTCAGAGGCAGTTTAGAAGAGTTACAAGTGGATATAGGGGTTACCCTAGGCCGCTACCATCAAGAAATAAACCTATCAAAAAACTGGACCTCAGATACAAATGTAAGGAATGTGGGAAGTCTCATGTAAAGAGATCATCATTCAGAGCAGGTAAAGTTGAATTCGTAATGTAGGTGAGTATTATGGCAAATTACAGAAGTAATAAAAGCAATTTTCTAAAAGTCAAATGTGTTGACTGTGGAAATCAGCAAGTAGTCTTTGATCATGCTGCATCCAATGTACAATGCATAATATGTGGCAAAACACTTGTAAAACCAAAAGGTGGAAAGTCTGAGATTACTGCTCAGATCGTTGAAGTATTGGATTAATAGGATAACTCAATTAGTCCTATATGGACTAATTAAGAGTTAAATCCTTCAAAATAATGAATAATTAAATTTTATGATTCATAATATATTTTAATTATATTATAGGTGTTCTAATGGTAAGAATGAGAAAAGAATGGCCGGATGAAGGGGATCTGGTGGTAGGAACTGTACATAAAGTTTTGAACTACGGTGCCTTTGGGAGCCTTGAGGAATATGATGGTAAAGAAGTATTTATACACATATCTGAGGTTTCATCTGGTTGGGTTAAAAATATAAGGGACTACGTAAGAGAGAATCAGAAGATCGTGGCCAGGGTTCTCCGTGTAAATCCTAAAAAGGGCCATGTTGATGTTTCACTTAAAAGGATAAGGGAAGATCAGCGTACAAGAAAAATTCAACAGTGGAAGATTGAGCAGAAGGCAGAGAAACTACTGGAGTTTTCAGCAAAAAGCCTTGGAAAGGATCTCGATGCTGGTTATGAAGAAGTTGGGTACGGCATCATGGAGGAATTTGGAGACCTCTATGGAGCATTTGAAATAGCAGCCGAAGAAGGAGCAAAACCCCTCATAGAACGCGGCATGAGTGAAGAATGGGCTAACGCAATAACTGTGGTAGCTAAAAAGAATATTTCTCCTCCTGAAGTAAATATAACCGGTTATGTAGATTTGAAATCTTATGCTAACAATGGAGTAGATGTTATCAAAAAGGCACTTAGCGCCATAAACGGTGAAGAGATTTCTGTTCAATGTGTGGGAGCCCCAAGATACAGATTAATGGTTAAATCATCAGACTACATCACAGCAGAGACTATTCTTAAAGAAGCAGCAGACAAAGCGATTGAAGTTGTTTTAGAGGAGGGAGGCGAAGGCACCTTCCAACGTGAATTAGAATGAAACTTAAAATGAAAAAATGTAAGTCCTGTGGGGAGTACACCCTCACCGACAAATGCCCCTGCGGGGGAGAGGTTGGTGTAATCTACCCGCCCAAATACTCTCCTGAGGATAAATACGGTAAATATAGACGTATGCTTAAAAAGCAGCTCATGAAGAGCTAAAAGGAGTTGGTTGGATGAAAGAGACTTTTATTAAGATCATGGAAGATGTGGTTCTTAACGAACCAATATTTATCGAGGCTCTTCCAGGTATTGGTCATGTTGGAAAGTTAGTTGCAGACCATATGATTCACGAGTTAAATGCAGTTAAATTTGCAGAACTTTACTCTCCTGCATTTCCTCCACAAGTTTTTGTGGATGAAAATGGAATAATCGAACCCATGAAAAATGAGTTTTACTACCTTAAATCATATGGAGAAGACAAAAAGGACTATATAATTCTAGTTGGAAATACTCAGGGACTAAGTCCTGAAGGTCAATATGAGATATGTAGCGCAATCATTGAATTTGTAGGAAAACACGGTGTGAAACAGATATACACATTGGGTGGTCTTGGAACAGGCCAACCAGTAGATAAACCAAAGGTATTTGGTGCTGCTACCAATTTAGAACTTGCAGAACTATTAAAGAGACACGATGTCACTTTAAGAACAGCAGACGGCGGAATAATAGGAGCATCCGGTCTTATTTTAGGTCTTGGAATGTCGAATAACATGATGGGTGTATGTTTAATGGGTGAAACTCCAGGCTACTTCATAGATGCAGAGGCATCAAAGGCTGTACTTACTGTACTTCAAAAACTGATAAATATTGAACTCGACATTGCAAAACTTGAAGAAAGGGCAGAAGAAACCAGAAAAATGATATCAAAAGCTCAGCAGATGGAAAGAGAGATGAGCGAAAGAATGAACATTGTACAGGGCGAGGAAGATCTACGATACATTGGATAACATTCAATATTTTTGTCTAATTTTTTTTATTAATTAATTTCTTATTTTTTTTAATACCAATGATATTAAACTATAAACTATAATTTAATAATGTTAATTGTATTAATAAAATATTAATTAAACGGGTATAAGAATGATAATAAACGCTGATCTACACATACATGGTTGTTATTCCATAGCAACTTCTAAAAATATGACACCACCGGTAATGGCTCCTCAGGCAAAGCTTAAAGGTTTGGATCTTGTAGCCAGTGGAGACGTACTCCACCAAAAATGGCTCAAACTCTTTGAAGAAACAACTGAAGAATCATCCGACGGAATATTTTCTTTAATGGATAGCGCAATAGATCCTGAAGACACATCGGAAGATAAAGGATCAAAATTTATTTTAACAACCGAAGTTGAGGATATAAAAAGGGTCCACCATCTCATATTATTTCCATCAATAGAATCAGCAACTGATACAAGGAGTAAGATGAAGGGGAATATGGATGCAGACGGCCGACCCCGGGTTAAAATGAATGGATCAGAGATAATGAATATAGCTCATGAGAATGGATGTATAATTGGGCCAGCTCACGCTTTTACACCATGGACAAGTATTTATAAAGAATATGACAGCATTAAAGATTGTTATGGCAAGATGCCTGACTTTCTCGAACTAGGACTTTCTGCGGATTCTGATATGGCAGATACAATTGAAGAGCTCGAAGACATACCATTTCTAACCAATTCAGATGCACACTCTCCATGGCCACACCGTTTAGGTAGAGAGTTTAACGAACTTGAAATTGGAAAATTAACATTTGACGATGTTAGGGATGCAATTCTAAATAAGAAGATAAAAGCCAATTATGGATTTGATCCAAGGCTTGGAAAATATCATAAAACAGCATGTACAAAATGTTATACCCAATACTCGATAGAGGATGCAATAAAGTTGAAGATGCGATGTCCTTGTGGAGGTAGAATAAAGAAGGGTGTTGATTATAGAATATACGAACTTTCCAAATGGGAAGAACCACACCACCCCCTACATCGACCACCCTATATACATATACTTCCTCTTGCAGAGATAATAAGTATCACACACGGGAAAGGGGTTACAACTGTTTTTGTACAGAAAATATGGAAGGAAATGATTCACAGGTTCAAAGACGAGATAACCGCACTTATACAATCACCCATGGATGAGGTTTATGATGTTGATCCTAAGGTTGCTGTGGTTATAAAGGCTTTTCGAAATAAAACCCTTGAAATAAAGGCGGGTGGTGGTGGTAAGTATGGTGAAATCGTACTGCCCAAGAACAATCTGGACAATTACCTTAAATCGTAATATTTCTAATCAAAGATGAAATTCTATTAATAATATTGGAATGAAATTTGTTATTGCACATCAGGGGTTATTTTAAAATTCAATGCATATTTAAAATAAAAAATCATTTAATTTATATCATGTATCAGAGATACTTTCATATAGGGTGTGATCTAAAATGGATCTCAAGTCAAGTGTTGGTATATGTTCAAAGGTGCAAGGCTCTGATGGTAAACTGGTTATCATTCCTCAAGATCCAGAAAAGTTCGAAGAGAACCAAGTTGTTGTTTTATTAGCAGCTAACGATTTTAAAAGCTTCACAGACGAGATGAAGGCATTAATAAACTTTGTGCAGAGTGCACAGACAGTTTCAGAGGATGAATAATTTAGATAATTCAACTTACAAAAACCATATTAATCACTTATATTCTTAAATATATTTAAGTAAAAAAGTAAAAGGAAGTAAAATCATGTCAGACGCGTTCACAATTTTCGGAGTTATTATAGGCGGATTCATTGTTGTCACTATTTTGATGCAGATTTTATCACGAAATCTACCTCAATAATAATAGAAGAATTCTAGAGGTTATTAATCCCATTTTTTTTATTCATTAATCTTTAAAAATTTGAGAATTTAATTTTCAGAAATTTATCAACCTAACCTCAAATGGACTATTCGGTTACCAAACATGTTTTTAAATAATGGAATTATAAGAAAGCCATCTTATACTTTTCCATCTGTCTCGATGACGATCGAAATAGTGCCACTCTTCAATGAATTTAATCTGCTTATTGAGTTTCTCCAGTTCTTTCCCATTTTTGACTCCCCAATTGAACTGGACATTCATTTGATATTGTTTTTTAATAAGATCTTGCTTTTTACTTTGTTTAACCAATGAAATAGGTATGGTTTCAACTAGCATTTCTGCACCATGAAAATCTTTAACCAATTTATAAATAAGTTCAATTACTTCTTTTTTGGTAAAATACATAAATACGCCTTCAGCAAGTATAGAATAGGCTTTCCCTTAGGAATTTCTTGTATCCATCTGTAATCAAAAACAGATTTAGCTATCATGTTTTATCGATCTGTTTCTTTAAAGAATTGCTTTCTAAATTTGATTGATTCAGGTAAATCGAGATCATACCAATGTATTTTACCGTTGTCAAGTCTGGAATACCGATTATCCAGACCGCAACCAATATTAACAATAACTGAATCCGGATTATTATGAATAAATGCCTTTGTAGTGTTATCTAAAATTTCTGTTCTTACGGCTATGCTGATCTGTGTAGCCCATTCCCTATCAAATTTCTTAAAGTCGTAATCAATTTGTTCCAGCATCTCAACTGCTTTATAATCTTTAAGTATCGGATTAGAAAGTTCTGTTTCAACAGCTTTAGCCCAGAGAGGGATCAGCAATGTTTCGGGTATACCATTTAAAGTTTGTTCCATTTTTTTCAACTGCTATTGTCAATTATTAATAAAGAGAATTGAATTCAAATAATATAATTCTAATATCAAGTGGGACATATTTAATTTTTAACTATGTTCATTCATTGAATTAAGAAATTAGATTAACTTTTTTAAAGCATTATTAAAATTAGAATATTAGATCTATGTTATTATTGAATTTGGGTATAAATATGGAAAACCTTTAAGTTAATGTTCAAGTAATTTTAATTAAATGATAGGAGTGAAAAAATGATTAAAGATATGATTAAATGGAGACCAATAATAATTGGTGTAATTATTGTTGCAATACTATATGTGTTATCGACTTTAGCAAGCCAAAGTTCAGAGACCATATTTTTATTAGTAGGACTTGCAGTTGGTTTCATGGTAGGGAGCAACATCAAGGAAGGAGCACTTAATGGTGTTATTTTTGGAATAATCGGAGGACTAGTATGCCTTGTAATTATTTTGATTATTTATGCATCGATGGGATATGGTTCAGTAATAGGACTTATAATTACAAGCCAAGTTGAACCTTTGATTTTAGAAATAGTATTGGGAGTAGTTGGCGGAGTTCTCGGATCTTTAATAAGAGCTGAATCACAAAAAAACAGACTTGTTCTTCCTAAAGAAGAATAAATTTTCTTATTTTTTTTATATTTGAATATTAAGTAAATTATTTTTTCAACTAACAGAACTTATTAGATAGGACCGTAAGAATGGATATTTTATTAAAATAGAACTTTTGAATAATTATGAACGGACCCGCGGGGATTTGAACCCCGGACCTTCAGATTAGGAGTCTGATGCCCTATCCTGACTAGGCTACGGGCCCACTTGATTTTTTCTTACTATGAAAGTTCGATAATTATTTTACAGTACATTAACTATTGTTGTTAATATGTACAATACTATTAAAAGAAGTTAATTACGGACCCGCCGGGATTTGAACCCGGGACCTTCGGATTAGAAGTCCGACGCCCTATCCAACTAGGCTACGGGCCCTTTTGAATTAACTGTAAATTGGTGATTCTGGCTCGTTTTGAACGCGATTTGCTAGCTCTTTGAGTCGTTCCTCTATTTCTTCAGCCTCTTTTAAGAGTGGTTCTGCATTCACNNTACTGGTTTAAAACCTCTGCAAACAGGCACGATGCAGGAATGTCTTTTGTTGCTGTTCTTGTTAAGAGCGATCCTGATAGCCCGTTAACATTTCCAAACGGCAATATTGGAAGTTCAAGATCTCCCAATCTTTTGAGAGCATCTTCTGAATTAGCGGCAGCGGCTACAGAGTCACTTTTTTCCATTACCACCATACTATTGAAGGTTATTAATTCTTTACTGTTGTTTTTCTCCATCCAATCCACAATTGCATTAGACATATCATATGAAACTGTTGGGGGTATTATGAAATCTGATAAGAATAGAACTATTCCTTCCGAACTGTATATTCTGAAAGGATGAATTGCTATACCTTTGTATAAAACTGCAAGTGGTGGGAATTCTTTAGAGTCTATATATCCTATCTGTCTCATTTTGAGTTCTTCAACAAGTAACCATCCAAGTATGTTCCCGATAAGTCCCAATTCCGGTGATCCTTCCAGGACCACTGCATCTTTAACATCTTCAGAAATTATTTTACAACATTTATCTTCTGTTTCAACCATTTGAACCATTACCGACACCTCCGGCGCCTTCTAAGATATCTCCTGTCTGAGCATCTACATACATCTCTCCAGCTTGTGTGGTTCCATTTAAAATTGGAACGTAATATACTATTTTACCATCCAAGGTTGTGAGATCTGGTGTACCAGCTTTAAAACCAGGTACTAATACATTCTGTTGAACTATGTTCTTGGCTTCTGAAGGTAATATTTTCACATCAGCTTCTCCCGATCCATTTTTTGAAGAAGATACTGATTGTGTTCCTGAAATTGCTGAATCTGAGGAGGATGCTGAAGATCCATGACTGAATGACGTCTGAGCTTGAGTAACACTTGGCTGCCAAATCCCCGGAGTTGTAGTAGTAACCTGATAGCTTGCAGCTGCCACACCTATTAAAAGTACAATCACAATTGGAATTAATATTTTTTTGCTAATCACTGGCCTCAACTTTTAAATTTTTTCATATTAGTATCGATCTTAGCTTTTTTTACATTTACATCAATATTTATTATATGAATTTATAACTTACTATAAACTTTGCATTTTCTAATTATTCTGCCATAGAAATAGTATAAAAGTTAATATATATTGACAAATACTTACAAATTGATACTAATAATTAATTTTTCACCCTCTTCAATAAGGAACTCATAGTTTAGTTCCTCATGATATATAAATTTTGCACTTTAACCTTCAAAGAAAAGGTTATAATATAATATATAATCAAGAGAAATATTGATGTTCAAAAGATTATATAAAAACAAGAGGTGATACATTTGAGCGAAAAAATAGTTATATCGCCAACGTCACGACAGGAAGGACATGCAGAATTAGTCATGGACGTCGATGATGAAGGAATCGTAACTAAGGGGCGATACTTTAGTATTACTCCTGTTAGAGGTCTTGAGAAAATAGTAACAGGTAAAGTACCTGAAACAGCACCTGTAATAGTACAGAGAATCTGTGGTGTCTGCCCTATACCTCACACTCTAGCATCAGTAGAAGCTATAGACGACTCTTTAGGTATTGAAATACCAAAAGCAGCTAGGCAGTTAAGAGAGCTTACACTAGCAGCTCACACAATTAACAGCCATGCAATACACCACTTCTTGATAGCAGCTGACTTCGTACCAGAAAACCTAATGGCCACAGCCATAAACTCAGTTTCCGAGATAAGAAAAACTGTACAGTACGTAGTTGATATGGTTGCCGGAGAAGGAATACACCCATCAGATGTTAGGATAGGTGGAATGGCTAGTAACATAAGTGAACTAGCTAGAAAAAGGTTATACGCACGAACAAAAGCACTTATACCTAAGATCGATGCACATGTTGACCTTATAATAGGTTTAGTTGCAGATAAAGATCTCCCAGCAGGTTTAGGAGTAACTAATGCACCTACATTAGCCACACATCAAAGTTACGGTGACAGAACTAAATTCGATCTCGACAGGTTCACCGAAATCATGCCAGAAACCTGGTACGACGACCCAGAAGTAGGTAAAAGAGCATGCTCAACCATACCTCTCTACGACGGTAGAAGCGTAGAAGTAGGTCCTAGGGCAAGAGCAGCAGTCTTTGGAGGCTACTCTGGCGAAGGTGTTGTTGCTCAACATGTTGCTAGAGCAATGGAAATGAAAACAAACATATCCAAAATTGTTGACTTACTTGCTGAACTAGACACATCAGCCCCTGTTATGGCCGATTATGATGTAAGGGGCACTAACAAACTCGGTATTGGTGCAATTGAAGGTCCAAGGGGAATGGACGTACATATGGCTCAGATAGCAGATGGTAAGACACAGTTCTACAGCTGCCTCGTCCCAACAACCTGGAACATTCCAACCATGGGACCAGCAACTGAAGGATTCCACCATGATTTCGGACCTCACGTAATACGAGCATACGACCCTTGTCTTTCATGCGCAACTCACGTGATAGTAGTTGACGATGATGACAGGAGCGTCATTAAAAACGAAATGGTCAGGATTTAAGGGAATTTACATGCCATACGATGCAGAGATAATAGTTGTAGGCTGTGGAAACATTTTGTTCAAGGACGATGGATTTGGACCAGCAGTTATAGACGCTTTAAATGAACTTTCAAAGGAAAACCCACTTCCAGAAAATACAATGACATTAGATGCCGGAACAGGTGGCCCACACTTTGTATTTTCACTTCCCAACGAATCATGGAAGAAGATGATTGTTGTGGACATAGTTCAGTTCGGTGCAGACCCAGGAACTATCAGGGTGTTCGGTGTAGATGAACTACCTAAAGGATCATATGAAAATGTGCATTCATGGCCAGTTAATCAGCCGTTACACGATCTGAGCAAAGTCTGCAAAGTTATTGTAGTTGGATGCCAGCCAGAATCTGTCTCTGCCCCCGAAATTGAGATGGGGTTAACAAAGAGTGTGGAAAATGCAATTCCCGAGGCCATAAAAATAATTTTAAAAGAAATAGAGGTTTAGCCAATGTTAGCCAAAATTAAGGAATTTTTAGGAATAGAGGC
>PMMV01000016.1 GCA_003162115.1 Methanobacterium sp. | reverse complement strand
AGAAAACTCTTTAAGAGTTACTTTAGAAGAAAAAAAGATGCTTTTGAAGGAGATCCATCATAGGGTGAAAAATAATTTAATGATTATATCCAACCTCCTGTACCTGCAATCCAGTTACATAAAGGATAAAGAATCTCAGGATATTTTCAAGGAAAGTCAGAATCGTGCCAGGTCAATGGCCCTTATACATGAAAGATTATATCAATCTGCCGATCTTAAAAGGATGGATTTTGGCGATTACATCCGTTCACTGTCCACAGAACTGCTCCATACATATGAGGTTGATCCCGGACTTATAAAACTAAAAATTAATGTAGAAGACATATTTTTAGATATAAACACTGCAATACCTTTAGGATTAATAGTAAATGAACTCGTCACCAACAGTCTAAAACATGCTTTTCCAGAGGGNNAAAGATAACGGAGTAGGATTTCCCGAAGATTTAGATTTCCAGAACACTGATTCACTTGGTATGCAAATAGTTAACAGTTTAACCGACCAAATCGATGGTAAAATAGAACTTGATAATAATAATGGAACAGAATTTAAGATCAGCTTTAAAGAATTAAAAGTATAAAAAAAATAAAAACTAATTTATATTCAAAGTTGTTCTAGTGTAGTTTAGAATATTAATTATAATCGCTATCCTCAGAATAATAACTTTATGGCCATTTTACATAACTTTGTTCTAAAAATTATTACTATTATTTAAGTTTTTTTTAACGGGGATAGGACAGAGCTAGAGCGAAATTTATTTGCTGCAATTTTTGTGAGCATGAATGTATATTGTAATTAACCTACCCCATGAATCATATTTAATATTTTTTATTTTGTCTTGACTGGTGTGTCCCGTCAGGCTGCAAAAAACACCAGTTACTACAATTAATGAGTTGTATTGTAATTAACCTGAACATCTTTTTGTATCCATAAGTACTTATAGGATTAAATACAATTTATTTTCATATAAATTAGATTTTTTTTATAAAATTGTTCTAATCTCAGATTAGAAAGATATGAACGTTAATATAAATTGATTGGGGTTTTAAAATTCCAGATTTTCATGAAAGTAAAGAGCTTTCAAGGGAATTAAATTTACTACGGAAAAAAATTGCTGAATTAGAAAAATTAAAATGCAAGCGTGACTTGATAGAAGAAGAATCTGAGCTAAAAACCCAACTACTTGATGCTGCTAATGATCCTATTTTTTTACATGATTTTGATGGAAATTTTGTGTATATCAATGAATCTGCTTATAAAACATTTGGTTATACTAAAGACGAATTAATGAAGATGAATCTTCATGATTTGGATGTTCCAGAATCCGCTGACCTCATAAAACCACGAATTAATGATTTAATAAAAAAAGGCGAATCTACTTTTGAAGCCGCCCATTGCCGTAAAGACGGTTCTGTAATTCCTGTTGAAATACGTGCCCGAATTATTGAATATCGGGACAGAAAACTTGTTCTAAGTAATGTCCGGGACATCACAGAACGTAAACGAATTGAAAATAGTCTTCAAGAGAACAAATCCCAACTTGAAGCGATTTTCTCCAGCATGATCGAAGTAATCGATGCTTTACAAACAAAAGGAAAATTGTTAGGTGAATTAACAACTACCGGAAAAACTGGTTTCAAATTATCTGATAAATTATCAGCCATCATGGTTTTAAACCAAGAAGAACAACCCACAGGTACGAAATTCTCATTTTCAGACACCACAGAAGAAAAGAAAATTGGGAGAAAATTAGAAAAAAGTGAAGCTCTTTTTGCAATGTTGTCAGAAGTTTCTAAAGTTGGTATCTTCATGGTCGAGCTTGATGGTAAATATAGTTTTATCAATGATCGTGGATGCGAAATTATAGGATTGGATGCTGAAGAAATTCTAGATTTAGGAACGGGACGGACATTGCATCCAGATGACTCTGAAAGGGTGATGGAAGAGTGGAATAAGGCATTAAAACATATGAAACATTTTAAATGTGAATACAGGTACCATCACTTTAATGGGTTTGATATTTGGGTTATTGCCATTGCAAAACCAAATATCGATGATTCAGGTAGATTTGTGAACTACGTTGGAACACTTGTCGATATCAATGAGCACCAAAAGGCAGAAGAAAAAGTAATTAAAACCTTAGATGAGTTGAATCGCTCTAATAAAGAGCTAGAGCATTTTGCTTATGTTGTTTCACATGATTTGCAGGAGCCATTGCGTTCGGTTTCAAGCTTTTTACAGCTTCTTTCACGCCGCTATAAGGACGAAATTGACCCTAAATCAGCCGAGTACATTGATATCGCTGTTCATGGTGCAAATCGGATGCAAACCATGATAAACGATCTTCTAANNGTATTGGATGATACTCTAAGAGATTTAAATGCAACGATTGAAGAGAATGATGCAATCGTTACTAATGATCCACTGCCGACAGTTTTTGCTGATAATTCGCAGATGAAACATCTTTTCCAGAATTTAATAGTAAATGGAATTAAATTTCATGGGGAAAAACAGCCAAAGATCCATATTTCTGTAGTTGAGAAGGGTAAGGAGTGGCTTTTTTTATTTCAGGATAATGGTATTGGGATCGACTCAAAATATGCTGAAAGTATTTTCGATGTATTTAAGCGCTTGCATACAAGGAAAGAATATTCGGGCACGGGAATTGGTCTTTCAATATGCAGGAAAATCGTGCATAGGCATGGAGGAGAGATATGGGTAGAATCTAATCTAGTTGAAGGTTCAAAATTCTATTTCACAATACCTAAAAGGAGGAATGGATAAAAATGGATAATATAATGGCTGTTGATATTTTGTTGGTTGATGACAACCCAGATGATGTACTCCTTACTAAAGAAGTTTTAAGAGAGGGAACGGTGAAAAATAAACTGTATGTTGCAGAAGACGGAGACGAGGCCATGCAATTCCTCCTCAATCAAGGTAAGTTTGGCGATGCCCCCCGTCCGGATATAATGCTATTGGATTTGAACTTACCAGGCAAGGATGGTCGTGAAGTCCTCTCAGATATTAAAGGAGATCGGAATTTAAAAAGTATCCCAGTGGTTATTCTTTCCTCATCAAATGATAAAGAAGATATAGAAAAGATGTATGAACAACATGCCAACGCCTACATTACTAAACCAGTTGATTTAGACAAGTTCATCAATGTGATACGAACATTTGAAGATTTCTGGCTCACCATAGCTAAACTACCAAATGGAGCTGGAATATGATAATT
>PMMV01000091.1 GCA_003162115.1 Methanobacterium sp. | reverse complement strand
ATTAATTTACATTGCAGGAATAATAGCAGTAAGTACTAATGAAAAAGATTTATATAAAGTTATACTAGCATTTGCATTAACTCTTTCTTTAATTGGTATTTTAGATGGCGGAATATTTTCAACACCTGCAATAATTGGTCTTGCAGGTCTTTTTGGCATATACTACATAAAAATACCATTTTCACCGAAAAATCTGTTAAAACCCAGTGTTATAGTGATATTCCTAATTATTCTCCGACTTTCAATAGGCCTGCTTGGAACCAGTACAGAAGTCCATGAAATAACAATTATAAATCCTTCAGACAATATCGACCTTCAAGGTTATGATGTTCTGAGTGTTCAAAAAGAGGAGAATAAAACTATTATTACAGTACCTGGTAATGTCAATGATAAGGATCTCTTAATTGACATGATTCGAACATTAAAAGGTAACTGCAGTGGATTTTTCCTTTCGTGGAACATACTTTCATATGTTTAATTAAATTAAGCTAAAGAACCTAAAATTATCTAAATATTGTATTAACCATATAATTGATTAGCCCTGAATGTAATATGATATTACAAAGGCAGCTGCTAGAACCATTACAATGGTGGCACCCGAAGCTAGGTTAAATATGTAGGATAAGATCAAACCCACTGATGTAAGGATTATTCCAACAACAGTGGCAAGGATCATTAATTTTCGGAGGTTATACGTGTATTGTTTACTAATAGCTGCGGGGATGGTGAATAAAGCAATAAGCAGTATGACACCTACTACTTTTATTAGAACTACAACACTTAATGCTACTAAAGCTAGAAGGAGCATATATATTAGTAATGAGTGTAATCCTATTACTTTGGAAAATTCTTCATCGAATGATACTGCTAAAAATTCTCTACGGAACAGATAAACAGTTGTAATAATAATTAAATCAAGAATGAGCATTATATAAAGATCGGTGTTATTTACAGTTAGTATACTTCCGAAAAGGTAACTGAAAAGATCTGGAGCATATCCGGGTGTTAAATTTATAAAAATTACACCTATTGCCATGCCCACACTCCATAATATACCTATGCCAGTGTCTTCGCTTATATTTGTTATTTGTCTGACGCCACCAATGGCCATTGCAGATATAATGCTGAATGGAATAGCAGCTAATACAGGATTAATACCTAAAAAGTAACCTAAACCCACACCACCAAAGGCTGCATGAGATATTGCTCCACTAAGAGATACTATCCTCTTTATGACTACATAACTTCCTACCACTCCACAGGCTATGCTAACCAACACAGCTGCTATTAATGCTCGTTGCATAAATTGGTACTGGAAAATTTCTAGCATTAAAAATTCCTCTTATGAATATTAAAATTATATTTTAATGTTCCCTTAATACTCGGTGGGGAATGCCATGACTTATTAGTTCTATAGGGCAATGATAGATCTCTTCTAAACCATTTGCGGAATCTTCAACCGATCCGTGATAGAATAATTCCTGATTGAGGCAGGCTATCTTATCAACATGGGTGGAAACTGCACCTACGTCATGACTAACCAGAACTATGGTCATTTTATCTTTTAATCGTGACATGAGTTCGTAAAATGTGTGTTGCATTTCAGGGTCTATACTGGCCATGGGTTCNNTCCATAATAAGAAGTTTAGGTTCTCTTACAATTGCTCGTGCAATGAAAACTCTTTGCATTTGCCCACCGGATAGTTTGCTAATTTGTCTATCCTTGAGTTCATGCAAATCCACATCTTTCAATGCCTTTAAAACTGCATTTTTATCCTGTTTGGAATATTTTTTAAATAAACCATGATACCTGCCAGTTAATACTGTATCGAAAACATTTATTGGAAAATCATGGTCAAAATCAAGATTTTGTGGAAGGTATCCCATTAAATCTCTTGCTTTCTTTGGTTCTTTCCCAAAAACTTTAACTTCACCAGCATCTGATGGTAAAATTCCTAAGATAACCTTTAATAAAGTGCTTTTACCACCACCATTAGGGCCGATGATGGCCACAAAATCATTTTCTTCAATAGAGAAGTTTATATCTTTCAGAACCAACTGTTCATTGAACTTTACAGATAAATGATTGATTTCTACAGCTTTAAGAGTCATATATACATCCTATCTAGTTTTTATCATTATTTAATCTTTAAACACTTAAAATTTTATATTATGCTTTGGAAAATGCTATTGCTATGTTTTTCATGTTTTGTAGATAATGTTCGTCTAGATCATTTACTGTTAAAACTTGTGCTCCGACTTGCGATGCTATTGACTGCATAAATTTGGGATCATACTGTGGTTCTGAGTATACAACTGTAATATTATTTTGTTTAGCTACATTTACCATCATTGCAATTCTCTGGGGAGATGGTTCTTCGTCATTAATCATAGCTCCAACCTGGTTAAGGTTGTAATCCTTTGCATAGTAACCGAATGCAGGGTGATATACTAATATATCTGTTTCCTGTTTTCCTTTAAGGAGATCTGTCGTATTTCTGTCTAATTCATCCAGTTGATGTAGATACTGTTCACGATTTTTCTGGAAATAATCTTTGTCCGCTGGATCCACTTGAACTAGGCCGTTATAAATGTTGTTTACCATAATCTTAGCGTTTTTAGGATCCACCCAATCATGAGGATCCATGGTGTCTGTTTCATTTTCTGCGGAATTTGGTATTAACTGTATTCCTTGAGAAGCGTTGACAATAAGCATGTTAGGATTAGTTGCTCTTATTTTATCCATATAGTTCGTTTCGAATTCAAGGGGGGAACCTATTTCAACATATATCTTTGCATTTGATACCTGGGTTAATTGATTAGGTAATGGCTCATAGGTATGTGGATCTGCATTAGCAGGTACCATTAAGGTGACATCGACTTTATCTCCTCCGACAGCATTTGCCCATTCCATTTCGGGACCTATGCTTACCACAACACCAATTTTACCATTTGAACTATTGGGGCTTGAATTTCTAAGAGCTAAGTAACCTAGAACTCCTGAAACAATAATTAAAATCACTATAACAATGTATAACCTTTTTTTGTTTATCGTAATCCAACACCCATCGAATATTGTTTATTAGATAATATATAAGTTTAATAATATTTAAAACTAATCTTAATAACTTTTAGCATAATCTATATAAAACATTATTAAAATATTATATTTTATGGCAAAAATAATCAGTGTATCACTCAGCGAAAAACTCCTGCAAGAAATAGACCAACTGAAAGAAGAAACAGGATTTTCAGGCAGATCTGATGTAATTAGAGCTAGCACCCGTATGTTAATAGCCGATACACAGGATAAAAAAAATCTTGAAGGGGACATAAATTCTATTTTAATTTTAATTCATAATCAAAAATCTGAAGATAAGGTAACCGAGATAAAACACGACTTTGAGGATATAATTGAGACTCAAATACACAGCCATATTAAGGAAGATAAATGTTTAGAGCTTTTCATTCTTGAGGGAGACGCCAACAGAATGAACACTTTAACTAAGATGTTTCAAACCACAAGGAAAATTGAATATGTAAAACTAATTACAATTTAATTTATAAGAGCATAAAAAATAAAAAATAACTAACATCATTAAATTCCGTTGGTTTCCATTATTACCTATTTTTGGGGACTTACTGTTAAGAATAATAAGTCTAAACTACTCAATATTGTTTTAGACCATAAATATTTGGTAATGATAAATATATATTTTATAAAAACAA
>PMMV01000108.1 GCA_003162115.1 Methanobacterium sp. | reverse complement strand
AGGGCCGGTATAACGATAGAAATTTTCATTGCATCACTTCTCTTGATTTAGAATTCTCTTTTAATAGGATTCTCTGTGAATATTATTATAATATAATTTATTATTCTTATCTATTTAAATCTTAAAAGAAATTTNNAGTAGGCCAATATCATGAGAACAATCGCGGATATAACTCCAACCACCAATAGTCCCTTATCATTTCCAAATATAATAGGGATGGGACCTATCAAGATCACACCACTTGTATGGACTTCGGTCTTAGAAGAACCAGATGATGATTGTAATGCAGTTCCAACAAATATTAAGAGAATGCCGAGAATTACCACGACAAAACCCATTAAAATAATTGAGTTGTAGTTAACCAATAGAACCTCACCTTCTAAATAATTTTTTTATTTCCTTAGTGATTAAATTATTTTTCATATCATTTAAATTCAAATAACAGATTTATAAAACAGTTTCAAATCCAAAATTTTCATGTTGTGGACATATAGTTGTTACAAAAACTATTCACTCTGTTTCAGGCCCAGGGAACCCAAATCAAAACTTCTACAATACCCACCACTACAAGTAAAGCGAGTATCACAACAATATTTTGGATTAATCCAAAACTGGTTGCATAGTANNACAATAATTTAGTATTGAATCTATTATTAAATTCTACATCTATTCATCTTTTTTAGATTCAATGGTTTATATTTTTTTAACACGATACTCTTTACTTCCCGATGATTTTCTCTTTTCTACAATTTCCATTCTGCACATAGCATTGAGTGTTTTTTCCATTTCTTCAGAGCATGAGAAACCTTCAAATTCCGGGCAAACCTCGTTCGTACTTGGAAATTCGATCATTTCTTCCAAGGTTTTNNGCAATTTTCTGTTCTTCTTCAACTTCTAACTCTTCGATATCCCCTTTCAACTCCTTTGCAAAAATCTTAAGATCATCTAATGCTTCTTCTGGTATAACGATTATCACGTGTACCTCTTGGGAAATAAAGTAAGCTCCACGACTGATATGGAATTCATCTCTACTCAGGACTATTCCTCCAGAATCCTCAACAAACTCTACCATCTCGTCAAACCTGTAAACACCACTTCTGTAACCTAGGATTTTGTACATAAAATCCTCCTTCAATTTAGATTATGATAAATGAATTTGAAAAGTCCGAAATATTTCGAAACAATTTAAGTATAAATATGATTGTCAATTCCAAATATTTAATATTTACACCAAAATATTTTCAAAGAATTTCTGACCAATTAATTATTTTTATATTGATAAAACAGACACCTGATAAAATGTTATTTTTTGAAATCAAAATCAACATTACTCAATATCTGAATAATCCAATGATTTACAATTTAAAAAATATAACAGCACAGATGTAAAAATAGTTTAATTTGAAGCATTAATTGATTAATTTATACATTTTGAGTTAGTTTTTCTAAATTTCAAAGAAGAGCATGTATTGATGTTAAGATTCTTAGGTGTGTTATTTTTTTAATAGAGTTTAAATATGCCCGCTTATCTAAAAATAACATTGTATGTAACTCATCTGATATCATCAAATATGAAAGAGTTTTAGACCGCTTTAATTTAAAAACAGAACCCCAATACGTGGTTTTTTCGAATTTTAAACCACAACATTTATATGTTATTGAGTGTCATTTAATTTATGTCCAATGTTCTATTGATGACTGGGGTTATTTTGAAGAACCGGACACGGAGGCGGTATAATTAAGGGAAAATTACTATTATCAGTGATATTATTATTTGGATTAGCACTTGTTTTGAATGTCAATACTTCGTCAGCCGCAAATGTCACAGCTGACACAGCGAATCAAATACATCCTGAAATTACAGCTGTGAACCCTGCAAATAATACTATAATATTGAAAAGCAAACCAATCAAAATAACATTCAGTGAAACAGTAAATGCTGGATCAAATTTGATAGAACTTAAAAATGGTAAATCTCTTGTGCCCATTAAAAATTCTATCAGCGGGAAATCATTGACTATCACACCTAAAACTCCATTAAAAATCGGAGCAAAATATAATCTTATCCTAAATGCAAATTGTGTAATTGACCGGACAGGAAACGGTAATTCAGAGTATTCAACTTATTTCACTGTATCTCCTATAACACTGGCACAGATGAAGAACGGTCTATCTAGAACACAGAAGTTCTACAATACACACAATCGATTGCCAAACTATGTAAATTTTGGTACCAAAAAGATAGCTATAAAAAATTTTCAGACAATCATTGCGACACAAGGCTTGAAAATTATTACTCATAAAGCATCTGCTAAGAATAAATCCAACGCTGGTACAGTGACAGCTTATGGATGGAATTCCTGTTGTTTAGGCTGGTTTAAAACCGGCGGAACATATATGGATTACTGTCCCCTATGCCATTGTTATGGATGTTTAATCTACAACCCAAAACACACCTACGAGGGAGAATGGACTTGTGCCAATTGTGGTGCAGATTTCTGTCTGTGCGGAAAATGCAAAGCAGTGGGCTCAAATGTGTATCTAATAAAAGCATGATACATTCTTAAAATGAGTTATTAGATTCTTAAAATAGTCTAATTTAACCTATTTTTTTTATTTTATTTTTTTAGTTATTAAAAAAAATGATAATGTTGATCCAATTTTATGTATTAGTTGTACATGCAACTTTAATTTAAATAGCCTGATCTTAATATGCTAATTCCCGTATTTTCTCCTATTACTTCTACATAAATGTTCCATTTAGGATTATTATCATTGAAGTTCAATCCTGAGTTTATTAACTCTTCTTTAACAGCATTTTTTTTATCTCATGCTCTCAACTTATTCTTATTCATTACATTGCATTTAACAAAAAAAGAGTCAACAGAATTAGTTTTTTCACGAGATAAATCTTAGACTTTATTTAGTATAGCTTCAAGATTAGTTTTTTCTACAATGTTAATTGGTATTGCCCATGATATCCTTTTTGTAGGAGTGGTCATAAGTTTTATTGCCGCTTCAGAAGAATTGGTTCCAAATTCCACTAAAACAACATCTGCACATTCAGATTCTTTGATATAGAATTTTATATTAATATTATCAAGTATATGTTTTATTTCTTTAATTCCAAGTAATTCGTCATCTAATTCATCATTATCACGTTCTATTAAACATTACTATCATGTCAAATTTTTCAGTTGAATTGATCCTAAACACTCCATTTACTGTAATAATATGTAATAATTTATAGATAATTAATATCGTTCATTAAAAGTATTATGAAAAAATTATGCAATGATCTTTATAAAGGGGTCTCTCGAATCTTTTATTGAAGGGATAATTTTAATTAAATATATATCATCAATTTAAATATTTCATCAAATTTATTAGCTATTTCTATTAAGAAAATAAGATATAGCTGGCAATAAATCATTATTATAAATTTAAAATATTATTAAGAGAGATATCCTAATTAAAGTCATTTTCACCTCTTATTTTTATAATTCATATGTTTCATTTTATATGTAAAAGTTATAGTATTTATAGTTATTTATCTTAATAAAAATTACTATTTCCTATTGAAATCATCAAATTATTGGAAATATCTAATAAGTTATTAAAAAAAATGTGATTAAATGAATAAGAATGGATGGGTCGGTACTGATTTTTTGTTGACATCAATGCTAATAATATTAACAGTTCATTGTATAGTGCCATAATCAGGAATAGAATTGACACAGCAAACTCTGTTCATGAAATTTCCGATGCAAAAGTCCTTACCGAAAATGTTGCAGAAATATTTGAAATAGTATATTCTGGTGGTAGAGGATGCTCTATCATCTTCAAAATGCCAGCTACCATATCAAGTAAACATTACAACTTTACAGTTAATTAAACAGGAGTTTATGTTAGATTTATGAGCAAAATTGCTACTGCATATATCACACCCATGAGGATCACGAATAGAAAATATGGTTCAAATGTAGTATTAGAACCTAATAAAACCTATAATATCTCTAATATCAAAGATGAACATGATCATATAAATATTATCATAAAAAGAATCTAATTTTATTGAGATATTTTATTACAAGGCTACGGAGTATTTAAATGGATTTTTATGGTCAGTATTCAATTGGATACATATTAATATTGGGGTTCAGTATTTTGGTTGCATTTTCAATAATTCCCATGGTATATGATATCAACGAATTAAACAGTATAATGGCAGCTACAAGTAGTGGGGCATTATTAGGAACCTAAATAGTTAGTTTGGCTGTTTATCCATATGAAACATTCAAAGATTAGGTGGAAATCCATCCAAGACTTAAAACAGGATCTAAGGTTACTTTTATAAGAGTAGGACACGAAAAAGGTGGGTATGATCCAACTTACAGAAAGAACAAAATTAAACTCAAAATATATGCTTCAGCTCCTTCCTTAGAATATTTCGATGATAGAAACTGTATTGGGGATAGAATAAATTACTATGTACGTAAGTGTATTTGTGATTCCTTTAATACAGAAAATTTAACCAATATTTATTATAACCCTGCATTTTCGGATAGATATTATATAACAACTTCAGAAGTTGTATGGGTTTAATGTTACAAACAAAATATTATTTCATTCTACCGTTTATTAGTCCTAAAATGAAACCTAATAGCCCAAATATAATGCCACCATTAATCACTGCATTAATTGCATGTGAAACAGGGAAAGAGTTGTTAATCAAATCCCAAACAAAAAAATACAAGACCACATAATACTCCAATTAACAAACAAGTGAATATTGCATAGAATAAATTTACACAGATGAAATCAACTCCTCCAATAAATTAATATTAAAAGAGATCGCCTTTCTGTTGAATGGATTAAATGAGGTAATTATGGTTATTTGCAAACAATAACATTTAATTATTCCATATATATAAAACTATTAATTGTATTAGTCTAAGATTATGGAATGATCCACATTATAAATTTTCGACAACGATTAATTATTATCATCTAGTTTCATATGTAATAATTAGAGGAATGAAGCTAATAATAGTATCATACTTAAATTTTAAGAGCTAAAACGATATTTCTAAATATAATAAAAATACCAATTTATAATAATTATGGTTATAAGAAATTTTACTAGTAACCGTAATGATTTGTAGGAGTGTATATGACTAAAACCAAAAAGGAAAGATTGGATGATGTACTTACAGATCTACTTCGGGTAGGGCAAATAAAGGCTTGTGGTATTGTTTCTAAGGAAGGTCTTCTGATAAATTCAAGGACACCACCGGATGTGGATGCCCGGATATTTTCAGCACTGTGCTCCACAATAATGGGTGCTGCAGAAGCTGCATCAGGACAGATGAGTACAGGCACAGTGTCTCAAATCTCGGTTAAAACCGAAAAAGGAACCATAGTACTAATTCCTGCAGGTTTTAAAGCCATATTAACTGTTTTAACGGAACCTGATGCTCAAATTGGACTTATTTTCTACGAAATGGAAACAAGGTCAGCTCAAGTTGAAGAAATTCTGGGAGAATTGTGATGATGAAAAAAACTCATATCCCAAAACTCGATGAGTTTCTAGGTGGAGGAATACCAGCAGGATCATCAATACTTTTTTGTGCAGTTCCAGGTGTAGAATGTGAAGCCTTTGGGTATCAAATCCTAAATGGTGTAATTGAAGATGGATATAATGGTTTTATCTTCACAAATGTTACAGAACCCCATAATATAATATACGAATTCAACAGGTATGGTTGGAACCTTGAAAAATATCTAGAAGAAGGAAAGGCTTTCTTCATAGATGGAAGCTCAAACTTTATAGGAATCCCTCCAATGGGTAAATATTCAATAGATGAATTATCCCAGATAGAAGAAGTTGTTCTTAAAGCCATAGATGATGTTTCTGATGGTGTAGGAGTAATTAATAATATATCGACCCTAATAGATTATCTTGAGGACGACAAAATCATCGAGATTATAAATAATTGGAATGAACGTGCTAGGGCTAATAAAACCGTTTTAGTTTACATATTTACCAAATGGGGCTACAAACAAGAACTGGTAGATGCATTGAAAAGTACTGTTGACAGTGTTGTAAGTTTAACTAGTATTGAGGAACGTGTGATTATAGGTCAGGGATTCATGGTCACAAGTGCATCTTGGCCACATCCTAAAAATAATATGGTGCTGTTCTTTGTTCTACAGCCCGGTGGAGTTAAGATTTACATACCCAAAATTCTTGTTACCGGACCATATAACGCTGGAAAATCAAGTTTTGTCGAATTAATATCAGAAGAATCAGTCTCTGTAGATAGAATGGCACTTGAAAAGTTTCCAACAACCATTGCAATGGATATTGGTCACGTAGATCATAATGGTTTTGTTGCTGATATATTTGGAACTCCGGGTCAGGAACGTTTCGATCTAATGTTAGATGTGCTGGCCAAAGAAGCTGTTGGAGCATTTATTTTGGTGGACTCGAGCGCTCCTCAAACATTTGGTAGGGCAAAGGAAATGATAAACAAAACACAAGCCGAGGCCATTCCAAAGATAATAGTTGCAAACAAACAGGACCTGCCAGGAGCTCTATCTCCTGAAGAGATTCGAGAAGCTATGAAACTGGATAAGGATATTCCTATAATTCCAACGATTGTAAGTGAAAATAATGGTGTAGAAATGGCACTTGATACATTATTGAAAATTTTATATGGTGATAAAAATGATTCCATGTATTGAATCTGGAATTTCAGGATTTGAAGAACTCACACGTTCAAATGGTGGAACTGGTGGGATCCCCGAAAATACAGCCACATTAGTTTATGGCCCAGCAAAAACAGGTAAATCAATATTTGCCAATCAATTCACATACCAAGGACTTTTAAATGGAGAGCCATGTCTCTATATTACAACTGATAAAGGTCTAAAACAATTTGAAACCAGTATGAATGAGTTCCAATGGCCAATCGAAANNCCCAAATCTAAAACAGTTGTACAGTCATACATCAACAACCCCACCGACATCATGGTTAAAGTTGGTTCGGGAGTGCATTACATTTACAGAAATAATCCTAGATTCAGATCTGTTATAGATTCTGCAACAACCCTTTTGGCATACAACGAGAACATGCTGATTATTCGCGTTTTAAAAGCCTATCTTATGAGGGTAAATGAAGCAGGCGGTACACCAATAATAATATACACTGAAAATTCTGCAGATAAGATAGTTGAAACAATGCTCAAATCTCTGGTTGATAATATTATCAGATTAGATGGGAAAGAATTGGTTGTTGAAGCCATGAAAGGAATTGGAAAAAGAAGTTCACCCTATCAGATAACAGATAAGGGTATTGAATTATAAGAAAATTCAAGATTATCAAAGCAGTAAATTATCAATTTAAATTATTCTTACTAACTTAGAGGTTCATCTACATGATCCAAACTATTGAATCGGGAATTCCCGGATTTGACCAACTTACAGTATCTGAACTTGCTGAAGGAGGAATCCCAGAGAAATCTACTACTTTAATATATGGCCCTCCCAAAACAGGCAAATCCATATTTTGCAACCAGTTCGCATATCAAGGACTTTTAAAACTGGAACCATGCCTCTATGTAACTACTGATCAAGGTCTTAAACAGGTCCAGAGCAATATGATGGGCTTCAATTGGTTGATACAGAGTTACATCCAAAACCAGACTATTTATATTATAGATGGAATATCACAACTTTCAGGAGCAAAATTTGATGATACAAACAACATAAAATTATCATCAGTTGGTAACCCTGCAGATATGATGGTTAAAGTAGGTATTGGAACAAGATCCGTCTACAAAAAATCCAATCATTTCATATCAATACTAGATTCCCTTAATACTCTATTTGCTTTCAATCAAGAGCAAATGGTGATAAGAATATTAAAGGCATACCTAAGAAGAATCAGAGAAGCCGGAGGTACTGGTTTAATCGCCTATACTGAAGGTGTGACAGATTCAGATACAGAAAACGAATTAAAATCACTATTTGACAATACAATAAGGTTAGATGGAGAATATATACGTGTCGAATCCAATTTTGAAGACATAGAAGAAGTTAAAAGTTATGAATCAACTTACATTATAACAGATAAAGGCATTGTTGTTAATGGGAAATAATCAATACCATCATGAACTAGTAAAAAACTTTATTAAATTTATTTGAACATCAACTCCCCTGAATACATTAATCGGTTGTATAATAATAAACCAATGAATAATTTTTTGGAGGAAAAATATGAAAGAAATGCTTCTCATAACAGGTGTTTTTGGTAGATTATCTGGTGGAGATCCAGATGAAAAATCCATAGACCCCGACGAATATACAATTGAAGACTATCAGGAATTATTAAATGAATACAGAGAAGCTGAAGCTGAAATATTGATAAATATTGCAACAATTCTCTTTGAAGAGGAAAATATCATTAAATCAATGAAAACACTTAATAAAGCAATCGAAATATACAAAGAACTTAAAGATTTCAACAAACAAGCACTTGTTTTAGATTTAATGGGTGATATTAATCGTTATAATAATAAAAATAGTTTAGCTCTTGAGAATTTTAGGGAAGCATATGAAATCTACTCTGATGATGAATCAGATCATAAAAATGAACTCCTCGAAAAGATAAAGGAGCTAGAAGTTCTCCAAAGTGCTGGAGAAGCTAAAAATATTTATAACTATGGAATACCAACAAAAGTTCCAGCAGAGCCTAGAACTCAAACGGAACAGTCAGCAGATTATATTAAAATCAGGGATAATATAGAAGATGTTATAGGTATGTTGAACGGGGCAGATACCTACATATCATATGCCAAATCTGAAGATCCAATGGAAGACCTCGAAAATGCATATGAAATGTCCAGTGGAATAGGAGATAACACAGGTAAATCTACTCTACTTTTGATTATGGGATATGTTTCCCTTGAGAAATCTAAAACCAATGAAGCACTCAAATATTTTAATGAAGCACTAGAAAAATTCCAGGATATTGACGATAATATGGGAGAAGCTGTTTCAAAACTCCTAATTGGTACTGCAGATTATATTAATGGTAATATGGAGAAAGTTTCAACTAACTTCCGAAAGTCCATAGAGATATTGAGGGATATGGAGGACGTTCCTGGAGAGAATATTGCAATGAAACTCATAAATGCCATATACGAGGAATAAATAAAATAAAAATAAATAAAAGTTTTAGTTGATGATTAAGTTTTATAAATCAAAGTATTGACTTTGAAAATTAATATAATTATTTAATATATATTAAAATATAGATAAATTTACTGAAAAGCCCAGATTAACTATTTTTAAGAATAGATTGTCGGAATTTTTAACAGCGGACAAATTTAAGTAAAAATAAAATTCTAATAGTTATTTGATGGTTATTTTTCACTCTCAATATCATAATATAACTTAAATATATAAAATTATCAACGTTTAATAAGTAAGTAAACAGTTCTGAGTGGTATTTTTAGATTT
>PMMV01000048.1:5633-5801 GCA_003162115.1 Methanobacterium sp. | reverse complement strand
TCATAATCATTATTGTAGTTGTTCTAAGATTTTTAGGGATATTATAGAGACAATTAAAATACATATAATAAATTAGAACCCAAATATTGGAGGAATTCTTACGAGTGAATAAACAGGTGAGATTAAAGGAAAAGCAAAGGAAATTAAAGGAGAAATAAAAGGAAAAGC
>PMMV01000048.1:0-5541 GCA_003162115.1 Methanobacterium sp. | reverse complement strand
TTTTTTTTTTTTAGATTTGATTTATTTCACATATTCTTAGTCTTAATCCGTCTGATTAAGTATCTATAAATATGAATATTATCAAAAATGTATTTTAGATATTTATTTTAATTTAGTAACTTTGGAGAATTTACATGGTCAAAGATGATACTAGTATTAAAATTAATGATGAATTAAAGGAAATTAGAAAAAATGAAGCTTTACTTGCTAGCTTACTTGAAAATTCTTCTCAGCNNCTTGAAGAACTTCAACGCACAGGAAAACCAGTTAAGTATGAAAAAGAGTATATAAGGAAGGATGGGATTAGAGTATCAATAGAACTTCTTGTTCATTTAGTGAAAAATAGAGATAACACACCAAAATACTATTACTCATTCATCACAGACATATCTGAACGTAAAAAAGCAGAAGAAACACTAATTGAAACTTTACAAAAGACTAGTCAGCTCAATCGAACACTTGTATCTCTTAGACATAGTAGTGTTGCACTCTTGCATGCAACAGACGAAGAAAGTTATATGGATGATATATGTAGGATTATAGTGGATGATTGTGGCTATTCAATGGTTTGGATAGGTTTTACTCAAGAGGAGAGTAAGAAAGTTCGGCCGGTAGCTTATGCTGGTTTTGAAGAAGATTATCTTAAAAAATTAAATATCACATGGGATGATACTGAACATGGTCATGGACCTACAGGTACAGCAATCAGGACTGGCAAACCTTATATTTGTAAAAATATGCTCACAGATCCTAAATTCAAACCATGGCGTGAAGAAGCCATAAAACGCGGCTACGCATCATCATTAGTTATTCCCATAATTAGTGATAATAAAGCAATTGGAGCTTTGAATATTTATTCAAAAGAAACTAACCCCTTTTCAGAAGAAGAGAAAAATTTACTTGGAGAATTAGTTGATGATATTTCATATGGTATAACTTCCATTAGATTGCGCATGGCACATGATAGGGCAGAAATGGCATTGCAAGAGAGTGAGGCTAGGTTCAACGAGGTTCTTGATAACCTTAGCGATGCATTTTTAATTTTAGACTCAAAATGGAGATATGTGTATGTAAATGCTGTAGCCGAAAAATTTGCAGGCCGTTCAAATGAAGAAATGCTTGGAAAAGTAATATGTAATGTACTTCCAAATTTTGTTAATTCCATTCCATACGAGCAATGTAAAAAGACTATGAAGGATAAAATTCCCCGCACCTGGACCACAAAAGCAGTGGTAGGAAATATATGGTCTGAATTTAGAGCTTACCCCTGGAAAGATGGATTTTCTCTTTTCATCCGCGATATCAGCGAAAATAAAAAAGCTGAGGAATCTTTGAAAGAAAGTGAAGAAAGATACCATAGTTTATTTAATAATAATCATGCCGTAATGCTATTAATTAATCCAGATAATGGAGATATTATTGATGCAAACCCTGCAGCAACTCATTTTTATGGGTATAACTACAATGAATTAGTAAAAATGAATATAAACAATATAAATGTCCTCTCTAAAGAAGAAATTCATGATAAAATGCAAAAATCTGTATTATCACAACAAAACAACTTTTTATTTAAACATCAATTAGCAAGCGGAGACATTCGTGACGTAGATGTATACAGTGGGACAATTGTTTTAGGTGGTAAAAAACTTCTTTACTCCATTGTCCACGACGTAACCGATCGTGCGATAGCACAAAATAAGTTGAAAGAGTCTAATGAAGAATTACAATCCACTACTGAGGAACTTCAAGTTACTAATGAAGAATTGCATCAACAGGAAGATAAATTGCTGCAAACCTACAATGAGCTTAAGGTTAGTGAAGAAAGGTTCAGGAGTATTATTGAAAACATTCAAGATGCATATATGCGTGCAGATAAAGAAGGAACTATCATCATGGCAAGTCCTTCTGCAGCTCGCATGTACAGATTCAATTCAATTCAAGAAATGATAGGAACTTCAACTCCTTCCTATTTCAAAAACTCTGAAGATAGAGATTTTGCTAGAGAAAAACTAAAGAAGTATGGTAAGTACAACGACTATGAGGTTGAAGCAAGACGGAATGATGATACATTCTTTTGGGTGTCTCAGAATGCCCAATATTATTATGATGATCACGGAAAAATTCAAGGCAGTGAGACTATTGTACGTGATATAACAGTGAAAAAGGTGATAGAAGCTGCTTTAAAGAAGAGTGAACAAAGTCTTGCTGATGCGCAACACATAGCTCATATTGGAAGCTGGGAGTGGAATATCAAAACCGGTGAAATTACTTGGTCTAATGAATTATATTTAATATATAGAGTAGATCCAAATACATTCACTCCCACTTTAAGTTCATTTGGTGATTATATGCATCCAGATGATGAAGAATATGTTAACAACCATGTTGATCAATTATTAACTGATGGTAAACTTCATAACTTTGATTTTCGAATAGTTTTAGACGATGGTTCGATACGAGTTTTAAATACATTGGCTGAAGTTGCAGAATTTGATAAAAATGGAAAACCTAGTATAATAATGGGAATTAATCAGGACATAACTGAGCGAAAAGAGATAGAATTAAAATTAAATGAGAACATAAAAAAATTGGCTCAATCTAATAAAGAACTTGAAGAGTTTGCATATATCACCTCTCATGACCTTAGAGAACCTTTAAGAATGATAACAAGCTTTTTACAGTTGTTAGAACGAAGATATAAGGATCAGTTAGATGAAGATGCCAATGAATTCATAGGGTTTGCTGTTGATGGTGCTAAACGCTTGGATGCTATGACCCATGATCTTTTACAATATTCAAGAATAAACAGGGAAAAACGAGAAATTAAACCTGTAAATTTTGAACATGTATTGGAAGAAGCTTTATTAAACTTGAAAGTACCAATAGAAGAAAGTAATGCTGTTATCACTCATGATCCATTACCTACAATCAATGGGGATGAACAGTTAAAGATTCGATTGTTCCAAAACCTAATAGGAAACGCAATTAAATACAGAAGCCAAGAATCTCCTAAAATACACATATCTGCAAAAAAGGAAAAAAATCAATATCTCTTTTGTATTAAAGATAATGGAATTGGAATGTCCCCTAAACATTTGGAACAAATATTTATTATCTTCAAAAGGCTTCATACCCCTGAAGAGTATGAAGGAACTGGAATNNAAAGGAACAACATTCTACTTCACCTTGCCTAATAAAAAATAATAAATTTTATAAAATCTTTAATAATACATTTTATTATAATAATGTAAATTTAATTAACAATTATGACGTTAATAATGCGGGAGAATAGTACATGTTACATTATAAAGGACTAATAGCAGAACAACCTGGAATAAAAGCTAAACCNNATAATGGATAGCGATAAAGACATAATAGAGACATTATTATTTTATGATGATGAGCTTCATGAAAATTCTTGTCTTTTAGTTCAAGAAAGATTAGAAGAACATTTCAAATCAGCACCGGATGATGTTCATGTACAGGTTTATTACGAGAAAGAGGATAATAGGGTAATTATTGGAATGNNAAGTATAAAATATAAATTTTATTTAATCTTCATGTCCTTAAAATTAATCAAAACAGGAAAATACAATCCTATAAATGGAAAATACTTATTTTGGGAGGAATATTTAATGTAACATTACATAGGATTAGTAAGTCCGCAACCAGGGATAACAATCAGAAATCTGTTATGATCATAAATCAAATGAGTAATTAGGTTGAAATTTATTGAAGAAATAGCTATTTAAAAGAAAATGAGAATTATAATGGTTCTAAAGTCCTTATTAGTCTTTCTGCTGCGTTTTTTATTTCGGGGTCCTTTATTTTATCATTTCTTGCTATTTTAAGTGCCATTTCTAGAACTTTTGGAACATCTTCAGCAGAAATGTTTTGCACCATATTGGTATAATCCTGTCCAGATTCATCTTCCATTTCAACCTTTTTCTCTACCATAGTGTCCAGCATCAATTTACATTCTTTCATTAAAGCCGGATCTTCCTTCATTGATTCACATTTAGCCATAAGTTCATTTGTTTTTTTATCATCCATTATATAACACTCCTAAATTATTAAATGATATACATCTAAATAATTATGAAATATAAATTTATAAAAGTTTTATATGCTCTTTATGTAGTTTGGTTCAATATCTGATGGTTAAAAGTTACTGTCCAACGTATTTTGCAAGTTAAACAGATTTATGGGAGATATTTCACCTCATTGTTCAAATGCCTATTTTTACATAGTCATTTTTGCTGGACCTGAAAGTAATGGTAGTAGTATCTTTCCGTGTAAATATGCAAATGTGATTTCGCTTTGTTTTAAAAAGTAACCGCATTGTTGGCATTTAACTCCTTTGTCCTGTTTTTTCATGAATCCACCATCATTTTTATGGATTAAGTTGCTCATTTTATCACCATTCCTGTAATCTTCTCTCTGTAATTGTCATAGCCGAGAATAATTATATTAATATCTTTTTTTTGTAGACTGCATTTAACACTGAATGTGTTGAGGAGTAAACTTTGATTGTAAAGAAGTTGATGTAATATAATATTGCTTATTTTTTTTTATAAATGGGAGGCGAGCAGGGATTATATTCCCTTTTCTCAATATAATTTAAGCGAAAAACGATTTATGATAATAAAAATTAAAGTAAAACAATCCCTGCTCAAACATTATATTGAGTAGCGGAGTATATACAATTTATCATTTTTAATAATGAACCTTTTTTTGTTTGGGATACTAAATACATTATAATTACTAAAATGACCTTCATGGTCTTAATAGAAACCTTTAATATCAATAAAAAGAAGAAACTATTGCATGGAAAAGGTAGAAGAAATCTACAATGAAAAAATGGTGGACATTGACACTAAATTAGACTCAATACACCAAGATCTAAAACGTTTGATGGAAAGATCCAATAAAGAATATCTGGATCTAATGTTAACCAATTTAAAAAAAGATTTAATAAATTCCATCACATCATATGTATCTGATGATAGAAAAAATAGCCTAGAAAGGGGTATGATAGATCCATGCGAGATGAGGGAAACATGCAAATCAAGATTTAATGATTTCCTTGCAAACAACGAAGATCTTATCCTCCAAGATAATGTTTCTAATGATATCATTAATGAGAAAAGAGCAGAACTATGTGAACTAAAAAAAAGGAGTTCCATTTGCCAAATGTGATATTTGTTTTTCTGAAGTTAACTCATTATTTGAGAAACAATTAAATCTTATTAGCTCATTTCAGATTTACAGCACTAATGAAGAAAAAAAAGCTGAAATTTCTGCTATTCATGAAGAGATTATGGTTAAAAGTGTACTTGAACCATTATCAAATAAACAAAGGTTGCAAATACTCAAATCTATAACCTCCGAAACCAGAACTTTTTCTTCCCTTTCTGAAATAACAGGACTTAAGGGCGGTAATCTACTTTTCCATATACAAAAACTGTTAGAAACAGATCTCATACTGCAAAGGCATGAACGAGGTGATTACATGATTACCAAAAAAGGATTTAATCTTCT
>PMMV01000093.1 GCA_003162115.1 Methanobacterium sp. | reverse complement strand
GCAAATTTAAAGTTTCCAGAGAAGATAACAGTATACGATACAACACTCAGAGATGGTGAACAAACTCCGGGTGTTTGTTTAAGAACTCCGGAAAAACTTAGAATTGCAAAAAAGCTTGACGAAATTGGAATTCATCAGATTGAAGCAGGATTTCCAGTTGTATCTCATGAAGAAGAGAGATCAGTTAGGGCTATAGTTAAAGAAGATTTAAACGCTCAAATACTTGTTTTGTCACGTACTAAAAAGTCAGATATTGATACCGCCATTGACTGCGATGTTGACGGTATAATAACCTTTATGGCAACCTCAGATCTCCATCTTAAACACAAGATAAAGATGAGCAGGGATGAGATACTAAACGTGTGTATGAACTCTATTGAACACGCCAAGGATCATGGACTATTTGTTGCATTTTCTGCAGAAGATGCAACAAGAACGGATTTAGATTTCCTGAAACTGATATACAAAAAAGCTGATAAGTTTGGTGTGGACAGGGTACACATAGCAGACACAGTAGGGGCCATAAGCCCATACGGAATGGACTATCTTGTAAGAGAGCTCAGATCTGATATTAATGCTGAAATTGCACTTCATTGTCACAATGACTTCGGAATGGCGCTTTCAAATTCGATAGCTGGATTATTGGCTGGTGCCAATGCAGTTTCAACAACGGTTAATGGAATAGGTGAAAGGGCGGGTAACTGTCCACTTGAAGAATTGATTATGTCACTGAAAATTATATATGATGTTGACCTAGACTTTGACATCAGTAAATTCTATGAACTATCAAAGTTGGTTGAATCACTCACCAATATGAAAATACCCGACAACAAACCCATTGTAGGTAAAAACATATTCCGACATGAATCAGGAATACATGTAGACGCTGTTATCGAGGAACCATTAACCTACGAACCATTTTTACCAGAATTAATAGGACAAAAGAGAAGAATAGTTCTTGGAAAACACTCGGGATGCAGGGCAGTAAGAGCAAAACTCGATGAATGTGGAATAGATGTTACAAGGGATGAACTCTGTAAGATAGTTGAGCAGGTTAAAAGTAAGAGGGAAGAGGGCAGATACATAAACGATGAACTTTTCAACAGCATTGTAAAATCTGTTAGAGGACCCTTCGATCTTTAACCATAGTTTAGTATGTATACATGGATCCAAATGTAGGTTGGATCTTAAAATAATTCCAGGATAAAAATAGAATGAACATAACAGAAAAAATTCTTGCAAGGGCAGCGGGTAAAAATGAGGTAAATCCCGGTGAAATTATCGAGGTTGACGTTGATCTGGCCATGTCCCATGACGGAACATCTCCACCAACTATAAACACCTTTAAAAAGATTTCTGACAAAGTATGGGATCCTGATAAGATTGTTATAATTTGTGATCATACCCTACCCCCAAATACCATTGGATCAGCAGAATTTCATAAAGTTACTAAGAAATTTGCCAGAGAACAAGGTATAAAAAAGTATTTTAGCCACGGTGAAGGGATATGTCACCAGGTACTTCCTGAGTACGGACTCATAAAGCCAGGATCAGTAGTTGTGGGGGCGGATTCGCATACTTGCACACACGGAGCATTTGGAGCATTTGCTACTGGGATGGGTGCAACAGATATTGCATTCGTTTTTGCAACGGGTAAAACTTGGTTCAGGGTACCTGAGGCATATAAAATAACAGTTGAAGGTAAACTTGGGAAATTTGTGACAGCCAAAGACGTTATTCTAAATATAATAGGTAAAATAGGCACCTACGGAGCAACCTATAAAACATTGGAATTTAAGGGCAAAACAATTGAATCAATGGATGTATCTGGTCGGATGACCATATGTAACATGGCTATTGAAAGTGGTGCAAAAAATGGTATTATAGAACCTAACAAGGCGACTTTACAGTATTTGAAGGATAGAAACGTTAAATCATTTGAAGTTGTTAAATCTGATAAAGACTACATGTATGAAAAGGAATATAACTTCCAAGTCGATGATATAGAACCCCAAGTAGCATGTCCAAACAACGTGGATAATGTCAGATCAATCTCATGTGTTGAGGGTATAACTATAAACCAGGCATTCATAGGTTCGTGTACAAATGGTCGTTTAGAAGATTTAGTTCAGGCAGGAGAAGTTCTTGAGGGAAAAATGGTTCACGAAGATGTGAGACTCATAATAATTCCAGCTTCAGCTGAAATATACCGAAAAGCTCTTCATAATGGACTAATAGACACATTTATGGATTCAGGAGCAATAATATGCAACCCTGGTTGTGGTCCATGCTTAGGAGGGCATATGGGTGTTCTCGGATCTCAGGAGGTATGCATAGCTACCACGAACCGAAACTTCTTGGGAAGAATGGGAGACCCCGAATCTGAAGTTTTCCTGGCTAATCCTGCTGTTGTGGCGGCATCAGCTATTTCTGGAGAAATAAAAGACCCTAGAGGTTAAAAATGGACCAAAATATTCTAGATGGAATAAAAAAGATTGAAAAGGAAGTGGGCAAACTTTCAAATGCTCAGAAGATACTATTAACAACCGATGGTTCTGTAACAACAATACTCGATGTGATCCGTGGTCATGTTAAGATAGAGACTTTGGAACAGAAGTTTGTCAATGCTGACTTGGAAATGGCCCGATTACTGAATATTGAAGTTGGAGACACAGTAAATTACAGGGTTGTTGTTATAGAAACAGAAGAGCCATTAATATATGCAATTTCACTCATTGCAGTTGAAAGACTTGAAAATGATTTTAAAGAGGATCTTATAAGGGCGGACATTCCTATTGGCAGGATACTCAGAAAACACAATATTGAATCTCGTAGGGAGATAAAATCTGTTTATTTCGAGGATCAGAGTCCTGAAATTAGTAAGATATTTAAAATAGATTCTCCAATGCTAACCAGAACTTACAACATTATCCACAACGACGAAAGTTTAATATGGCTCAAGGAAACATTTCCATACACACATTTCAGGGAATAATCCAATAAAATATTAAAATTAATAACTAATCCATCAAATAGGGAAATTACCAATAAAAAGTGGTTAAAATGGGAGTTAAGTTCAGAGACATAGTATCCCCTGAAAGTATTAAATTTGAACAATTAGAAAATAAAATTGTTGCACTTGATGCTGCTAACATTATCTATCAGTTCCTCTCNNACATCACACTTCAGTGGTATACTTTACAGAACATCCTCTCTTATAGAGAAGGGAATCAAACCCATTTACATCTTTGACGGCACTTCTGATGTTTTAAAAAAAGGTACTCAGGATAAAAGGCGGGAAGTTAAGGAAGAATCTCAGAAAAAGATGGAAGAAGCACTAGAAGAAGGCAGGATAGAAGATGCAAGGAAATATGCAGTAAGGACCTCTAGAATGTCCCCCAAAATTGTTGATGGGTCAAAAAAACTTCTAGAACTCATGGGAGTGCCATACATACAAGCTGAAGGAGAGGGTGAAGCTCAAGCATCTTACATGGTAGAAAAAGGTGATGCATATTGTGTTGGATCCCAAGATTATGACTGTATACTATTCGGAGCTCCAAGAATGGTTAGAAATTTGACCATCACCAGTGGAAAAGCCAATCTAGAAATGATCGATCTTAAAAAGGTTTTAGAAAAACTGGAGATAAGTAGAGAACAATTGGTAGATGTTGCAATACTAGTTGGAACAGATTTTAACCGGGGGGTTAAGGGAATAGGAGCTAAAACAGGATTAAAACTCATTAAAGAGCATGGAAATATATTAAATGTAATTGAAAAGCTTGACATCCAGTTAGAAGTTGAACCAGAAATTTTGAGGAATATATTCCTTAAACATGATGTTGTATCTGATTATCAACTGAAATGGAAGTCCCCAAATATTGATGGTGTTGTTGCATTGCTAAGTGGTGAGCACGATTTTTCAGAGCCCAGGGTCCTAAACGCCCTAGATAAATTTAAAAAAATCGACAACAAACAGAAGAGTCTTACTGACTGGTTTGTTTAAGAATTTGTTCTTTTTAAGATAATTTTTAAAGCTAAAATGCTGGATACTCTCCAAAAAATTCTGCTGCGTATCTTTGGGCTGTTTTAACTTGTGATGGGTAGTTGATCTTCAGTTTGTCTTCAAGTTCTCTTCTGTTATTGGAACCTGCAATTGCTTTCATTACATCCAAATAAATCCGAGCAGATTTTTTTGTTGGCCTGCAGGGCATCTCAAGTGTTATACAGACATCATCTCTTTTAAAAACTTTAGTTCTCAGATATGGGGCCACAGAACTAATTAAAACACCGTGTGCTAGTTCTATTAATGGTGGAACCCCAACCCTTTTTTTCCTGTCCAGATCTATTAGTTTAAGATAGCTTTCAGGTTTGTAGCAGTGTAGTTCAACATATATCGTAGGTTTATAGGTGTTTATGATTTTTAATATTTTTTTACCCATTGGGAATTGATAATAGATAGGATCTAATGTACTAAGGTATTTACTTTCAGGGCAGTTGTAGAGTAGAAGTTTACCATCTTCTACATCATCATCTTTTAACTGTTTAATGAGGTTAATAGTGGTTAGACCTTCTTTTCCATGGACTCCTCCTATGAAAATCCGTGTTGGTCCTCTAACCTTTACAATTTCCCTTGAGAACATCATTTCATTCCCTGATCTTTATTTATTTAAAATATAATTTTTATCTGTAGATCAGGTCCCTTCTTCCCAGTCTTCAAGGTAATCGGCCTGTTTACGGCTTAAATGATCGATATCAATTCCCATAGCCTTTAATTTGAGTTCTGCTACACTTAGATCTGTTTGGTCAGGTGTTTTGTAGACTCCAATTTCGAGCTTGTTGTTGAGAAGGTATTTGGCAGACAAGGCTTGCATAGCAAAACTCATATCCATTATTTCTGCTGGGTGTCCTTGTCCTCGCTCTCCTGCTAGATTTACAAGTCTTCCATCTGCGAGAAGGTATATTCTTCTACCATCAACCATAACAAATTCTTCTATGTCTGGTTTAAGCATTTTAGTTGTTTTAGACATACTTTCAAGGTCTTGTTTGTTAATCTCAACATTGAAGTGGCCTGAATTGGCAAGTATACAACCATTCTTCATGTACTTGAAGTCGTCTCCAGAAACAACATCGACGTTTCCAGTAACAGTTATGAGCATGTCTGCTTCTTTAACAGCTTCTCGTATTTTCATTACACGGTATCCATCCATACGTGCTTCAAGAGCCCTTATTGGATCTATTTCTGTAACAATTACATTTGCCCCTAATCCTGCAGCCCTCATGGCCACTCCACGACCGCACCATCCATAACCGCACACAACTATGGTTTTTCCAGCTATAAGAACGTTAGTTGAACCCATTATAGAATCAAATGTAGACTGTCCTGTCCCATAACGGTTGTCAAAAAGATATTTCATATAAGAATCGTTAACGGCCATAATAGGGAACTCTAAAGCCTTATCCCTATGCATTGATTTGAGTCTGTGTATCCCCGTCGTTGTTTCTTCGCATGCACCAACTATCTTATCCATGAGTTCTCTTCTTTCTCTGTGGACAAGGAATATCATATCAGCACCATCATCGATTATTATATCTGGTTCGTGGTCAAGTACTTTATTTATGTTTTCATAGTACTCTTCGTTTGTTTCACCCCTCCAACCGTACATATTAAGTCCTAATAATGCACCCGCTGCAGTAGCATCGTCCTGTGTTGATAATGGATTACAACCGGTCATTGCAACTTCTGCACCGCCTGCAAGAAGGGTCAGACCTAAATTAATAGTTTTTGGTTCTAAATGTAGACACGATGCAATTGTTATACCTTTAAAAGGTTTTTCTAATTGAAAATCCTTTTTTATATGTTCAAGAACAGGCATGTGTCTTTGAACCCATTCAATCTTCTTTTTACCTTCCGGTGCTAATGATATATCCTTTACATTGTAGCTCATGGTTTCCCCTATTAATTGATTACATTTTAAAACAATTTAAATAACATTGAACTTTTAATACTATTTTTTTTGATTATCTATATGATCTAAGTATATTTAAAGTTTTAATCAATAATTAAATAGGCAAGTCTAAATCCTTTAAAATAATATAAATTCAAAATAAAGAAATAATGTTTAAAAAAATTAGAAATTATAAATTTAATTATTATATTAAAAAATTAGGAAATAAAGGAGAATATAATTATCTCCTAAATTTCAGTTTGTTTAGGGTAATCAAATTATCTGTAGTGGCTTAGATCTGCTTCTATTTTAGGTTTAACCTTTTTCATGGCTTCCTTGAAGTGTTTCATATCCACTTTTTCTGATTCGAGACTCTCCCTGAGAGTAAGCATTACAGCTTCACGACATACTGCTTCTATATCTGCTCCAACAAACCCATCAGTTCTTTTAGCAAGTACTTGAAGGTCTACATCGTCAGCAAGGGGCATATTAGTGGTATGTACTTTGAATATTGCTACTCTTGCATTTTCATCAGGATCATCTACTTTAACGTGTCTGTCGAACCGTCCAGGTCTTGTTAATGCGGGGTCTAATATATCCACACGGTTTGTTGCAGCTATTACTGCTACATCCTGAAGTTCTTCCAGTCCGTCTATTTCTGTTAGCAATTGATTTACAACACGCTGTGTAACACCAGAATCCGTGCTTGATCCTCCTCTTGTGGATGCTATGGAGTCAATCTCGTCGAAAAAGATTACTGTAGGGGCTGTTTGTCTTGCCTTCCTGAATACTTCGCGTACACCTTTTTCAGATTCTCCAACCCATTTTGAAAGAAGTTCTGGCCCTTTAACTGCTATGAAGTTGGCATCACTTTCGTTTGCAACTGCCTTTGCAAGTAATGTTTTACCTGTTCCAGGTGGACCGTAGATAAGAACACCCCTTGGTGGTCTGACACCAAACTTCTCAAAACTCTCAGGATATTTGAGAGGCCATTCAACAGCTTCTTGAAGCTCCTGTTTTGCACTTTCAAGACCTCCAATATCATCCCATTTAATGTCAGGTACTTGAACAAGAACTTCACGTAATGCGGATGGTTGTACTTCTTTAAGAGCTTCTTTGAAATCGGACTTAGTTACAATCATCTTTTTGAGTGTTTCTTTGGAAATCTCTTCATCTCCCTTTATGTCAGGCATTACCCTCCTTAAAACTCTCATTGCGGCTTCTTTACACAATGATTCAAGATCTGCACCAACAAATCCATGGGTAGTGTCTGCCATTTCTTCTAGGTCGACTTTATCATCCAGTGGCATACCTCGAGTGTGTATCTGTAAGACTTCTCCTCGTCCATCTTTGTCCGGGACTCCGATTTCTATTTCTCGGTCAAACCTTCCTCCTCTTCTAATAGCGTGGTCAAGGGCGTTTGGTCTGTTGGTTGCCCCTATTACAACTACCTGTCCTCTTGATTTGAGTCCGTCCATAAGGGTCAATAACTGTGCAACTGTTCTTCGTTCGACTTCTCCGGATACTTCCTCTCTTTTGGGAGCTATAGCATCGATTTCATCGATAAATATAATGGATGGAGCATTTTCTTCAGCTTCTTCGAATAATTCTCTCAGCCTTTCTTCGGATCCCCCAACATATTTACTCATGATTTCGGGACCATTAATGGCTATGAAGTGTGCATCGCTTTCATTTGCAACCGCCTTTGCAAGTAATGTTTTACCTGTTCCTGGTGGTCCATGCATTAAAACTCCCTTTGGTGGTGCTATTCCTAATCTTTCAAAAAGTTCGGGTCTTTTTAGTGGAATCTCTATCATTTCCCTGACCTTTTTAACCTCTTCTTTGAGGCCCCCTATATCTTCATAGGTCACGTCAACAACATTTTTGACTCCTTCGAGTTTTGAAACGTCAACTGGCTCTGTTTGAACTTCAACGTCGGTCATCTCTGTGATCTGGACTACCCCTGCTGGCTTGGTTGATACTACTGCGAGTTTAATCTCACCCATTGGAGCCACATCTCTGAAGAATTCATCAAACAGTCCAGACCTTAAAGTTTGTTGTTGTTGTTGTTGTCTGACACCTGTGATGATCATATCTCCCATGGTGAGTACTCTACCTAGGAATGCTGGTTTTACATCTCCTCTTATCATTATCTGCTGTTCAACAGGAGCTAAAACTACTTTTTTGGCTTCTTTATAATTTGCATGTCTGACGTTAACCTCTTCTCCTATGGAGGTTCCGGAATTCTTTCTTATGTATCCATCTATTCGGATTATTCCAAGTCCAATGTCAGATTGTGATGATGCAACTCTTGTGGCTGTTAATTTTTTTCCCTCTATTTCAATTATGTCCCCGTCAAGTAGGTCGAGTTTCTGCATGCATGCAGGATCTATCCTTGCAATTGACCTTCCGACATCTGCCTGTGAAAAGGCTTCTGCTACTTTTAGTTTCATTTCTTTATTTTCCATATAAAACCACTCCCATTACTTTCTGTTGGTGAAATGTTTTGTAATCATTTAAAAGAGATTTATAATTCATTAAATATTTTAGTTAACTTATGTTACTATAACCTTGTTTTTTCTATCATATATATGTTATGTTTTAAATGTAAAAAAACTTATTGAAAAATAATAAAAAAATTTAATGATAAATAATATTCAATGTTAATAGTGCAGGAAGGTTATAATTCAAAAAAAAATATTCAAATGTAAAGTTTGTTGCACTTATTTGGGCAAAACGGGTATTGAATTAACGGATTTGACTTCCGAAACCTTTTAATAATTTTTCAACTCTATTAGGGGCTCCTTCCTGTATGACATGATATCTGATGGTAATACTTGTGTTTCCTGCTGGAATCTGGCTTCCATGGTAGGTGTCGATGACTTCAGCATCAACCACACCCTTCAGATTTTTAATTGTATCCGTAATTACCTCTGGATCACATCCATCTTTGAAAACAGCAGAAATATCGAAGCTCTTCTGAGGGTAATTTTTTAACTTCCAATTTCGGAGTTCATCATTTTTTAATACTTCAACATTTGATAATTTAAGCCGCGTAATACTATTATTCTGTTTGAGTGTTAAATAATCAGGTGTGAGTTCCTCTAAAATTCCAATATGAATTTTTCCAGAGTAAATATGTCTTAAACCCACTTCTCTACCTAATAAATTCTTGAGAATGCTCAATTCTTCTGAGAAGGCAGAAATAGCTTTATCAGATCTTCCAAGAGCTGACTCAATATCATCAAGATGTTTTGCAGCAGAACTCATGGCACGAACAAAATCTTCCTCATTTTCATTTGAGATCATATCCTTGAGTTCAGTGAAGGTTTTAAGAAATGTTTCATGACCCTCTTCAATGAATTTGTTCTTAGTTTGGATAGAGTAGACTAAATACGGGTTTTGAGCAGTTATCCTTGCAATAGTATCCAGCATGAGGCTGTAGATTGGACTGGCAAATTTTCTGGATTCTTTGACATCTATGTCTAGTTTTTCAATTGTAGATGCAATGCTGATGTATGCGAAGTGTGTTAAGCCTTGTACAATGCTCATCATCCTATCATGGATNNTCAGGAGTTAATACAACAACTTGTCCATCAAGTGATCTTATTCTGGGACCGAACATGGGATGACATGGAAGTACTTCCACCCCATTGGCAGCATACTTGTGCATAACTCTTGAGGATTCCTCCTTTACGGATGTAACATCCAACAAAAGAGATCCTTTCTTCATTTCAGGCCCAATTCCCCTGATTATATCTGGTGTTACATCAATTGGGAGGGATACTACCACCACATCAGATGTAGATGCAACTTTAAGATTGTCTGGAGTATATTCAACACCTAACTTTTTGGATACTGATTCGCCAGTTACACTGTTTCTACCAGTTACCACAACATTTAATCCTTTCTCACTTAAAAATGCGGCTATCCATTTGCCCAGACCCCTTGTACCCCCAATTACAGCTATTTTCAATTGTATTTCTCCTAGCCAATTATTATAAATCTTTCATAATCCAGTTTGATTAATACTAGCTTTATATGTACTATTAACATTCACGATATAAAAAAATAGGGGTAAATTAACTTGAATTTAACTCTGGTAAATCTTTTGTATGAGGATATCTTTTCATCCATTTTTATCATGTTGTTTTCAAGGTTTTGGTGATTAGGGTTCTTATTGCTAAAAAGTTGCTTTATTTTTTGGTATATATCTATAAATCAATTGGTTCTATGTTTTCTTCTTCTTTTTCTCCTGAAATATTTTCCAAAGCCAATAGAATATATAATTTATCATTGTTCGATGCTTTAATGAATTTTTGAAGCTCATGTGTTTTTAAGGAACAACCCTCTTCTTTTTAATAGTTTCCCGCTTCATATTTAGGATTAATTTCGACCAGTATAGTTTCTTTGCCTGCTTTTTGTGGTGTTTTCACAATATAAATTCCATTTAAAGACGTTGGAACCATTTGCCATGCGTATACATCTTTTAAAGCTTCTTTTATTTTCAATTCTATTTCATCCATGATATCTCCTCCCCTTAATTCTATGTTCGAAGTTTTATAAAAATAATCCTTTTTACTGAATTAGTAATACATTAGTTATTTAATTAAAAGCGATAAAAAAAAATTAGGGATTTCAAAAGAATAGAAATGCATCTCAGGTTTTTAAAAAATTTAATAGATAACTCAAATTTAGGGATAAAAATAACAGAGTGTAAAGAATAATTAGAATTAATACTCATGATCAACTACTGTGGTGTTAAAATGCGTATTGTTTATCAGGATAACAAGAAAGGAGTTATTGAAGTTGTTCCAGAAACGCTGGATGATTTATGGCACCTATCTCATATAATAGAAAAAGGAGACCTGGTTTCTTCATTAACCAGTCGTAGAATCCAAGATTCCACCGGCGAGCGCATTAGAAGCGATCGAGGAATAAAAAAAACTTTTTTCATGGGAGTTATGGTAGAAGAAATTAGTTATCATAAGTATACAGGTAAACTCAGAGCAACAGGGACCATAGAACAGGGTCCAGAAGATCTGGTACCTTTGGGCTCGCACCACACACTGGATCTGAAACTTAATAACTCGATAAAGATCAAAAAGGAAAGATGGTCAAAGTGGAATATAAAAAGACTTAAAGATGCTATGAAGGCATCTAAAAAACCATCAGCTCTCATTGTTGCAATAGAAGATGATACTGCAGATATTGGAATCATCAGGCAGTACGGGATCGACTACTTCGGACCAATAATTGGAAACATCTCTGGAAAGAGGATAGTTCAGAAAAACCGTAAACAAGCAATAAATGATTTCTTTACCGAACTTGCAGAGACAATTGAAAAGTTTAAAGATGTGCAGGCCATAGTACTTGCAGGCCCGGGCTTTTCAAAGGGTGATTTCTATGATTTTATAAACCAGAAATATCCTGAAATGGCAAAAATCTCCCTTCAAGAAAGTACAGGTGCAGGGGGAAGATCTGGAATAGCAGAAGTACTCAAGAAGGGATTAATAGAGAAAATGGCAACAGAGGGTAGAATAGCCCAAGAGATCAGACTAGTTGAAAAAGTGCTCGAAGAAATAGGTAAAACATCAAAAACAGTCACTTACGGGAAAAAAGAGGTCACCCAAGCAGTACAATCTGGAGCCGCCGAAACCATGCTTGTAATTGATGAAATGGTAAAGGAGAGAGATGTTGAGAATCTTATGGATCAAGTTGAAAAAATGGGCGGGAAGGTAATGATCATAAGCAGTGAACACGATGGCGGAAAACAGCTAACATCACTTGGAGGCATTGCAGCTCTGTTGAGATACGGGTTGAATTAACAAATAATGATATTAGAAATAATTAATGAAAGGTGTAACTTTGCAAGTTGAACTATTGATTGTAATACTGGCTTTAATAGCATCCGCAGTTTTAACCATAATTTTTAAAGAACTGATAACCAGATATGGAGGAAATCTATACACCAACATCAGGGGAGGCACTCCAAGGGCTGTGGGCATTGCACCATTTTTAGTTCTGTTAATACTTTTCCCTGCCCCTGGAAACTACTTAATAGCATTGATTGGAATATTTGCACTTATTGATGATCTTATAGGTAGGAACAGGATTAATGGATTTAAAATAGAATTTGGACAGATATCAAGGGGTATAGGTATGCTTCTAGTAATGATAATAGGTTATTTCTATTTTGGTCCAGTTGCAATCCTTATAGCAATTATGGTACAGCCCTTAAACATAGCAGACATGCAGCCCGGCTCTGCTTGTTCAACAGTAATAACAATGAGTTTAGTTATTGCGTTTGGATTATTGTCTCTAACATCAACTATTTACTATCCTGTTTTAATCTTACTGGCAGTATGCATTGGATACGCACCATTAGACTATAGAGGAAGAATAATGATGGGTGAAATAGGTAACCATTCATTTGCAGTTGCTTTAGGTGTAACTTTCGCATTTTTAGGAAGTATTATAGGGAACATGACTGGTTCAGGGATTTATGGTGCCTTTGTATCCACACTTATTTTACTATTNNAAGTTTGGAGATTACTTCATGGATGTATTAACAGGAGGCGGACTTGGCGATCTTCTACGAAGATTAATACTTAAAAAAAGGAGTATTACAATAAAAAACCGGTTATTGAAATTTTTAGGTTTCAGAAGACTTGTATATAATCCACATTCTGGTTTAAATAACGGGTGATATCAACCTTATAGGAGTTATCTGTAAAATTTATCAAGTACTATTATATTAAATAATTTTAAGACCTCCCAAGATCAACACCAAGCTTGCAAATCCAATGGCAACCAGAACAACCTTTTTAAAAACATCCTGTGGAATGAAAACAACAATTCTTTTACCAATATAAGAACCTATGATGCCTAAAACAACCAGTATGGGTATATAAATATAATACTGGGGTTCTAGGAGATTATTAGTTAAGTATATAGGAATTCTGGTCAAGTCAATTATCACGGCAATAGCTGCAAGGGTGGCGATGTATTTAAACTTATCAAGATCGTAAGATATTAAAAAAGCCGAGTATAAATGATTCCACTGACCATATTTTATAAGGCCGCATTACAGTCGAATGGTAGTGGTTTTACCCGCCCCGTTTGGTCCTAATAACCCATATATTTCTCTTTTTCGAATATTAAGATTTAAATTGTCGATCACAGTAAAATTTCCAAATTTTTTAGTTAATGAGAGGATGTTTGATAACATTTTTTTGATTTTCCAATTTTTTTCACCAGAGTCTTTTGTACCACTACATAATCCCTATTTTTATTCTTAGACTAATATACTAAATTAATTTTGTTTTTTTGATTCTATTAATAGACTATCTGGATAATAATCAAATTTAAATATGGAGATATTTGATAACAGCTTAACAATGCAAAGTAGATAAACAAAAAAAATAACATATAGTGAAATTTTATTAAGTAAGCACAACTCACTTTAATAAAATGGTTAATTTAAGATTATTTTAAAATCTGTTATCAAAGTTTTAGTTAAGAAAAATACACAATTATACTTAAAGGTGATTAAATGAAGGCATTATTCGTTGTTACGGGTAGAGGTATAGGAGGGGATGCTGTTACAGCGCTCAATATTGCAAAAGCGTTGTCAAAGTATGGATTTGAGTGTGAATTTGTACTAGATCACGACGCACCGGGTTTATTATTTAAAAAGAATGGAATTGAATGGTATAAAACCAGCATTCCTCAAGCGGGAGGACATGCTGCAACTAAAAAGACACTTGTAAATGCAGGTTTAAAGACGACTAAGGCTGCAATAGAAACAGCTAGATTATGTAGGAAGATCCGTCCAGACATTGTTATTGGGGTTATTGGTGGAGGTGCTGTTGTAGGATGTCTTGCAGCCAAGCTTGCTAACATAAAGTCTGTTGGTGTTTTGATAACACCTGCCGATGCAAAGGTATGTACAAGAATAACAACTACAGTTGCGCTTCCTGAATCTAATCTTTTCCAGTTGGATTTGAAGGATAAAAATATTCATAAGGCATACTCTCCTGTAAACCCAGAAATAATAGTTGGTGACAGGGATAATGCCCTCAAGCACATGCCAGAGGCATATGATAAAAATATTAAAACCATACTCCTATCATCAGGATCAACACTATTTGAAAAGATGGCAATTGCAGCATCTAATCTTGGAAGGGGAAGGATAAACGCTAACATTCTAGTTGTTGGGGATCCACTCGAAGAAGAGTACATGAAGTATTTTGAGAATTCTAATCTAATTTACCTGGGATATATAGACTGGATAAATGATCTTTATAAAATTGTGGATCTTGCAGTAGTTACAGATGATGGAATGATGATACATGAGGCTATGGCATGGGGAATTCCAGTTGTTGCACTTCTTGGGGTTAAATACGGCCGTTATCATAACCTTGCCGCAGTTTTTAAGGGAGCAGTACTCGAAAGCGAACTGGAAAATTTGGAAGATACTATCGAATGTGCATTTTCAAATATGGACAGAATGAACCAATGTGCTGTAAAATACGGTGAAGATGTTTTAAAATCCTCTGACAAGATTGCAAAGATAATATGTGACCGTGCAAAACAGAATAAGTAATTTATTTTTAAATCTGTTATGATTTTACAATTTAGAAATAATATAAAAATTTATTTAAAACATATGTATGTATGAAATATTATTTATTAACATCTCCAAAACAGGGTATACATATTATTTTTCCATTTCTAACTCTAGATCGATGTTCTGAAACCATTTCACCACATTCTGAACATTTAACGGATTTGTATATTTTGGCTTTCTCAGGTAAATCCACTTCTACGTGTTCTATATGGAACATTTTACTGTTGGGAATATCAAGGATCTCTTCAGAAACTTCTACAGTCATCTGTTTTAAATCAGCCTTTTCAAGTTCTGTTGCTACTCCAGAATTTACAAGAGCCCGACGTTTGCCTAGTTGAGGTGCCAGCGTATCAACACTAAATGAATCGTTTAATGATACCCTTACAGCATCGTTAGTATTTCTGTTAATGAAAGTGTAAACCTGTTTTCCATGATCCTTAAATACCAAATTTCCCTTACCAAATGTACAACCAGTAAGTACCTGCACAGCATCAACTGCGCAGCTATCGTTTTCAACAACAGCAACAATCTCCTCATCTTCAGATATACTTGATTTAAGTTCGTTTAATCCCGCATTAGCAGCTTTGTATCCTATGGCTGAACCTGGACAAATATGGCCGTGGAATATGGTAACTTCAGAGAATGGTTTAATTGAAGGTTTATTATTAAAAGATTCTTTTTCATTCATTTCATCACCTAAAATGTCTCTATTTTACTAAATTTAAATTTTATCCAAACTTTGAGAAGAACCGCATTAATTTATAAACTGCATCGGTGGAGGGATGAGCTTCAATGAAATTATCGAAATCATAGGTTTTATAACCATCCCTCATAAATTTGGACATGTAGGCAATTACAGTACGGGCAGATGGGGATATTGAAGAGACACCTTTAATTTCACCATTTTCGTCTACAACGGCTTTAGTAAATCCTGTTTCACGATCAAGGACGTTCCAAAATGCTCCTGGACCTGCTGAGCCTGGTATTTGTCCATTAATTCCTTCTTCATTGGTTTTTATAAAACTTACATCATAATAAAGTGATATTGATGAGGGTATGAAACTGTAATCCACTTCTGCTGCAATTCCACAAGCATTACGAGCTGCAACAACACCTTCCATCCTAGCTACGGGGGTTGTTCCGATACCTCCAACAACATCTCCAGCTGCGTAGATATCTTTTTGGCTGGTTTCCATCCTTTTATTTACAACTATTTCCCCTTTTTTCCCTAATTCTACTAGATCCTTCGCAAGTTCTGAGTTTGGATTCATGCCTACTGCGAGAATTACCTCACCTGTAAAACGTCCTGATTTTGTTAAGACTCCATCAGGATAAATTTCTGTTACAGGAATGTTTTCTAGGATCTCAACATCTTTAAGGAGCTTCTCTTTGATATAAGTCCTGATATCTGAGTCTACATCCTTTAAAAAAGTACTCCTGCAGAGTATATGGACCTTAGTGCCCATTAGAGAGAATACACCTGCTAATTCGGTTGCTATTGTCCCGCTTCCTACTATGATCATCTTTTCTGGGACTTCTTTATATTCCAATATATCTTTATATGTTTTAGCATATTCTACACCCTTTAATGGTGGAATAAATGCGTGTGAGCCTGTGGCTATTATCAGCTTGTCGTAGGGATAATCTTTACCATCTACGATTACAAATCCTTCTGCAATTTTAGCATTACCTCTAACAATATTAACTCCAGCTTTTCTTGTTTCAGAACTAATAACTCCCCTTATTTTAGCAGTTGTATTTTTAATTCCTTCTGCTACCTTTTCAAAGTCTATTTTGGGGTTAACATTGGTGATTCCTGTCTGATTGAATTTTTGGGCATTTTTTGAGAATCTAGCAACGTCGTTTAAACCACAAATGACCATACATCCGGTGTTAAGACATTTTCCCCCGATTTCATCCATCTCTATTAGGGTAACGTTTTCACCAATTTGTGCTGCTTCTATCGAAGCTGTTCTACCTGCTGATCCACCACCTACAACTACCAATTTCATAATAATTTCCTCCAGAACATATTGTTTATATGGTTAAAGCACATAATAAAACTATTAAATTAATTCGATGTTTAAAATATTACAAAGTATTCTGAAACCTTCGATTTAAAATATACAATAATCATATTATATGAATTTTTGAGCATCAAGTTAAAGGAGTAGATTGATATGTGTATTGCAGCACCAGCACAAATAATTGATATCACAGACAAAGTGGCTACGGTTGACTTTGGAGGAGTAAGGCAGCAGGCCAAATTGGATTTAGTTGGAGACTTAGAAGTAGGCACTTACGTTCTTGTACATTCAGGTTATGCCATAGAAGTTTTAACAGATAAAGAAGCTAAAGAATCACTTGAAGCATGGGATGAGCTCTTAAAGGTTCTTGATGAAGAAGATAATGAGTTAAAAAATTTATCATAATTTTTTTTTAATTTTTTACTATGATTATTGTAAGATTAGAATTAAACAATCTTATTTTACTAATAGATTGAAACCCTTTTCACTCCGGGAATATTTAAAAATTCATTTATTAGCTCACCTTTAATAGGTTTTTCAGTTATTAGGGTGAGTTTAGGGTTTTCTTCAAGTTCTGGATCTCCTGCATGGGCCTGTCTTATACTTATACCCTCAATGGAAATCAGTTCGGTCGATCTGGCCAGTATTCCTGCATTCCCGGCTTCGGCCTCAATTTCAACCACTCCGAATCCAAGATTTTTAGCTACATTTTTTAGTAGAGTGCCTGCTGGAAATATATTTTGAAAAACGCCAGAAAGCTGAGGATCTCCAAGTATCACATCTACCGTTGATTTTATGGTTCTTCGGTCAACTCCTACCGACCTTGCAAGAGCCACATCGCTAATCTCTACATTATCACAGTATATTTTGCCTGTTTCTCCTACCCTCAGTCCAAGTTCAACAATCTTCCTTGCAACGGCCATCCGTGCAGGGAATTTTTTGAATTTATGTTTTATTCTGTCCCACATGATCTCACAATCAACTATATGAAGATACAAATATATAAATCTATGTACATATTTGTACGCTAAAGCTTTAAATAGTACTTTAAAGTATTATATTTGTATAGAATAATTTAGTCAAATATTTAAGGTGACAATTATGAACAGCAGTGAATGTTTTTGGCGAATACAATATAAAATTAAACGATCCTAAAAGTACCGATCTAAAATTCAATTCTCCTTTTGAATTATTTAAAAATTTATACTCTAATTACTCCAGTACTTTTCTATTAGAATCAATGGAAAGCGACAGTGGACTTGCAAGATTCTCAGTTTTAGGGTTTAAACCGGTGGCCATTCTAAGGGCAAAGGGTAACCTGCTCGAGATAGAAAGGGATGGACAAAAAGAGGAAATTGAAGTTAGAAATCCCTTTGACGAGATCAGAAAACTCACATCCCATACCAGTGGAAAAAAAGGATTCAGGGGAGGTTTAGTGGGGTATGTATCCTACGAGGCTGCAAGACACTTCCAACCCATCCAGCTTACACCAGGTAATGAGCCTGACTTTGAGTTCGGACTGTTTCTTGATGGAATAATATTTGACAAAATCCGTAACAAGTGCGAATACGTCACACTGGGCGAGAACAGACTCGAAGAGATAGAGCATATCTCAAGGGAAAGAAATGAGATCGAAGGCATTGAATACAAAGAAAAAAACCACTACTTCTCAAAACATGAATATGAAAACATGGTTTTAGAAGTCAAGGAAAGGATAAAGGCAGGTGAAATATTCCAGAATGTTATTTCAAACGCCAAAGAATACAAATTAAAGGGTAACAAGCTTTCATTCTATGAAACTCTTCGAAAAATAAACCCATCCCCCTACATGTACCATTTAAAAATTGGAGAACAGGAAATAATTGGTTCAAGCCCGGAAATGCTTGTCAGGGTCGAAAATAGGATGGTTGAAACCTTTCCTATAGCAGGAACAAATAAAAGAGGAAAAACTCCGGGTGAAGATGAAAAACTCATGAAAGAACTTTTAGAAGATGAAAAGGAAAAGGCAGAACATTTAATGCTCGTTGACCTTGCTAGAAATGATTTGGGAAAGGTCAGTGAATTTGGAACCGTAACAGTCCCAGAGTACATGGATGTAAAGAAATTTTCACATGTACAGCACATTGTATCAAGAGTTCAGGGAAGACTTCGAAGTGATAAAACAGCCGTTGATGCTTTCGAAGCAATGTTTCCAGCAGGTACATTAAGTGGTGCACCAAAGATAAGGGCCATGGAAATTATCAAGGAATTAGAAGAAAAACCCCGAGGACCTTACGCAGGAGCAGTAGGTTACTTCTCTTTAAATGGGAATGCAGATTTTGCAATTACAATTCGAACCATGGTATGCAATGGTAACAAAGCCAAAATACAAGCCGGGGCAGGTATAGTACACGATTCAGTACCCGAAGATGAATATTATGAAAGTGAAGATAAAGCTGGAGCTCTTCTAAGTGCACTTAAAGAAGTTAATAAATGTAGTAATGATAAAAATGGCCTTATAGGGGGTACTAAATGATAATCATCATCGACAACTACGATTCTTTCACCTACAACTTATATCAAATGGTTGGAGAGATATATCCCGACATAATGGTTAAAAAAAATGATGAAATAACAGTAGATCAGATTAAAAAACTGGAACCTCGTGCTATAATAATATCACCCGGCCCTGGTAGTCCAGAAAACGTTCGAGACTTTGGAATATCCATGCAAGTTATAAAGGAACTCGGATCTGAAATTCCAATTTTGGGGGTATGCCTAGGACATCAGGGAATATTCATGGCTTTCGGCGGTGAAATTAAGCGTAATGAACCGGTTCACGGTAAACAGAGCAGCATACACCACAATGAAGAAGGAATTTTCAGTGGGATAAAAAATCCCTTACCCGCTGCAAGGTATCATTCACTAATCTGCAGGATTGAAACAAACCCCAAATGCATGGAAATAACTGCAAGAACTATTGATGGCATGATAATGGCAATAAAACACCGGGAAAAACCTATTTTTGGACTTCAATTCCATCCGGAATCTGTTGGGACATCACAAGGAATTAGAATACTAGAAAACTTCTTGGAGATCAGTCTATGAACTATCAAAATAGCAAAGTTCAATTATTGGACATAATAATGGAGACAAGGAAAGATATCAATAAAGAAAAAGAATTAACCCCTTTAAATGTGCTTAAAGACGAGATTGAAGCATCAAAGAGATCCAATTCCAAATCAAATGGTATATTTTCTGAAAACAATATTAAAAGTTTCAGGAAATCACTGGATCATGACTATAATGTGGCAGTTATCTGCGAATTTAAAACCTCATCACCATCAATGGGTGATATATCAAATTCAAGTCTTGAAGATGCATTAAAAGTTTTTGAACAATCAGGTGCTTCAGCAATTTCAATAATCACAGAAGAAAAATATTTTAAGGGAAGTATTGATAACCTCAGATCAGCTTGCAATATGACAAAACTTCCAATTATTAGAAAAGACTTTATAATTCATGAGTATCAGATATACCAAGCTAAATTAGCAGGAGCAACCGGCATTCTATTAATAAATGGAATTTATCCCGATTTAGAAGAGGGAATTTCCACATGTGGAGAACTTGGAATAGACGCTCTGGTTGAATGCAGAAACAGGGAAGATATAATCTCTGCATTAAAGGCTGGAGCAGATTTTTTGGGAATAAACAACAGAAACTTTCAGAACTTCAGAGTCGACCTTAAAACAACTGAAAAACTTGCAGGATACGTGCCACCTGAAGTTATTCTGGTATCTGAAAGCGGTGTTCATGATACAAATGATGCTTTAAAACTCTCAAAGTACGGTGTTGATGCACTGCTCGTAGGAACATCTATAATGGGTGCATCTGGAAAGAATGGCATGTTAAATACTGCCACAAGTATAATAAAAACTTTAAAAGGCGCACGGGTTGTTAGAAATGCAAGTTAAAATCTGCGGTCTAACCCGGTTTGAAGATGTTAATAAGTGTGAAGTATCCGGTGCCAATCTAATAGGTTTTATAAATATTGAAAGATCCAAGAGGAACGTAAAGCTTAGGATGATCAAAGAGTTAGTTTCTTCAATGAAAAATAGAGATAAGGCAGTTCTGGTTTTAGAACCTGAAAATCCTGAAGAAGTTATCATGAAAATGAAAAAAACAGGTATAAGAAATGTTCAGCTTCATTCATTAACCAATAATGAAATAAAGTACCTCAGATGGATAGGGGGTTTTCATAGAAACGCACTTGAAAGTAATTTGAAGGTTATAAGAGCTGTGGGAATATCGGAAGAATCACTTAAATTTATGAATGGAAATGAATTTAGATTTTCTCACGACAAAAAAAAGGAGATAGAAGATTTTGCAAAAACATGCGATGCATTACTTTTCGATTACCAAATAAACGGTAAAAGCGGTGGAACTGGAAGACAAATTCCAATAAAAATATTATTAGAAGCCGTTAAAATCGCTAAAAATGCGAATTATAACGTGAAAATATTCCTTGCAGGTGGAATAAACTCAGAGAGACTTCAAAATAAGAAGGAAGTACTGGAAAAAGTAATAGACTACGTTGATGTAAATTCAGGTGTAGAATATGCACCGGGAATTAAAAATCCTGATCGTGTAGATGATTTAATGAAAATCAGGGCGTTAATATGATTTTTATAGACTTGAGTTTATGAATATTTGAATTAATTATATGGATGTGATTTAATGATAACAGAAGGAAAGTTTGGTAAATACGGCGGAATATTCGTTCCAGAACTCATTATACCGGCTTTAGAAGAACTTGAAGGGGCATTTTTGAGATATAAAGATGATGAAAAGTTCACAAAAGAACTTGAATTTTACCTTAGAGAGTTTGCTGGGAGACCAACCTCCCTTTACTTTGCAAAAAATCTCTCTAAAAAATTTGGATGCAAAATATATTTGAAGAGAGAAGACATGCTTCACACAGGAGCCCATAAAATAAACAATACGCTTGGACAGGGTCTTTTAGCTAAATATATGGGTAAAAAACGTTTAATGGCAGAAACTGGTGCTGGACAGCATGGAATTGCAACAGCTGTAGTTGGTGCAATGTTATCTATTCCTACTGAAGTTTACATGGGTATTGAGGATGTTGAAAGGCAGAAACTCAATGTTTTCAGGATGGAATTATCAGGTAGTCATGTAATACCTGTAGAAACTGGTTCAAAAACACTAAAAGATGCAATAAACGAAGCATTCAGGGATTGGATCACCAATGTTGAGACCACCCACTACTTGATAGGGTCGACCATGGGACCACACCCCTACCCAATTATGGTTAAACACTTCCAGAGTGTAATAGGTAACGAAGCAAGGAAGCAAATTCTTGAAAAAGAAGGAAAACTTCCTGATGCAGTTATAGCATGTGTTGGTGGTGGAAGTAATGCTATGGGAGTATTTTCAGGTTTTATTGAAGATAAAGATGTCGAACTCATTGGTGTAGAAGGCGGAGGAGATGGAATTGAAACAGAACGAACAGGGGCAACTCTCTGTAAAGGCACTGAAGGAATACTTCATGGTTCGCTATCATTTGTACTGCAGGATGATAACGGCCAGATATCAGAAGCCCACTCTGTGTCGGCGGGTCTTGACTATCCGGGGGTTGGACCTGAACATGCACACCTCAAGATTACAGGACGGGCAAATTACGTTGCAGTAACGAATCAAGAAGCATTAAGGGGATTTGAATTATTATCCAAGTATGAGGGCATAATTCCTGCTCTTGAAAGTGCCCATGCAGTTGCATATGCAGAGAAATATTCAAAAGTCATAGAAAACAGTGAAAAAACCATTATTATTAATCTTTCAGGCAGAGGGGACAAGGATATGTTTTTGGTAGCTAAGGAAATGGGGGTAGAAGTATGAAATCCCACCAAAGATACACTGCTGAAGAGAAAAATGTTGTACAGGGTTATTCAGAAATGTTCCTAGATGTGAAAAATAGGGGTGAGGGTGCATTCATACCATTTACTGTTGCAGGAGATCCTGATTTTGAAACATCCCTTAAAATTGTCCAGCAATACGTAGATAGTGGTGCTGATGCTCTTGAAATAGGATTTCCCTTCAGTGATCCAGTTGCAGATGGACCAAGTGTTCAGGCTGCAGACATAAGATCTCTGAATTCTGGTATGACCACTGAAAGATGCTTCGAGTTCATAGACAGGATTAGAAAATTTACTTCCATTCCAATAGGCATACTAGTTTACTACAATCTCATCTACAAAATTGGGTTAGAAGAATTTTATCGAAAAGCCAGAAAATCCGGCATTAATGGAATTTTAGCAGCAGATTTACCTCCAGAAGAATCAAATGATGCTGTTTATATGGCTAAAAAGTATAAAATCAACCAGATCTTTATGGTTGCCCAGACAACCAGTAACCAAAGGATAAATGAGGTAGTTAAACGATGTTCAGGATTCCTGTATGTTGTAGCTGTTATGGGTGTCACAGGTGCAAGGTCAGATATTAAAAAAAGTACAGTTGACCTTATAAAAAGGGTTAAAAATCATACAAAACTCCCTTTAGTCGTTGGATTTGGAATATCAAAGCCAGAACATGTTAGTGACGTAATCAAGTCTGGTGCAGATGGAGCTATAGTTGCAAGTGCTATAATAGATATTATTACCGATAAACTAGATGATATGGATGTGGCCAAGGATGAAATTGGAAGCTTCTGTAGAGAACTCAAGCATTCAACAAAATAAATAATAAAACTAAATTCGAATAAAGGAATGTGATATTTATGATTCGTGAATGTCTAGCCAAAATTGTATTAAAAATAGATTTGAGCGAAGATGAAGCTTATAATTGTATGATGGAAATGATTAATTGTGAAGCAGGAGGAATCCAGAGTGCTGCCTTCTTAACAGCCCTGAGAGTTAAAGGGGAATCTGTTGAAGAGATAACTGGCTTTGTAAAGGCAATGCGCAGTGTGTGTATCGAAATATCACCAGAACTTAAAGATCCACTTGTTGATACGTGTGGAACTGGGGGCGATAGCTTCAAAACATACAACGTCAGCACAACTTCTGCAATAATTGCAGCTTCATGCGGTGTTACAATAGCTAAACATGGAAACAGAAGCATTACTAGTAAATGTGGTGGGGCTGACATTTTAGAAGCCCTAGGAGTAAACATAAACTGTGATGCTGTTGGTGTTGAGAGATGCCTTGAAAGCACAGGGATAGGTTTTATGTTTGCACCGAAGTTCCATCCAGCTATGAAGAGAATGATGTCAATTAGAAAGGAACTTGGTATAAGGACTGTTTTCAACATTTTAGGGCCTTTGACTTCACCAGCAAACGCAGAAATACAACTTCTGGGTGTTTTTGAACCAGAATATGTTGATATAATTGTAGAAGTCCTTAAAAATCTTGATGTGAAACGTGCTATGGTTGTACACGGTTATGATGACAACGATAATCCTGCAATGGATGAAATTTCAACTATCGGAAAAACAAGGATTGCATACCTTGAAAATGGTGAGATCACAATTGATGAGGTTTATCCTGAAGATTTTGGGATTAAAAGATATGATCCAAAATATATTAAAGCTCCTGAAACCATTGAAAGTAATTTAGAAGTAGTTAAAGCTGTTTTATCAGGAAAAAGTGACTCAATAGAAGAAGATGCAATGCTTGAACTGAGCTTAGTTAACACTGCTGCAATCCTCTTCATAGCTGGAAAGGCTCAAAACATGGAAGATGGGGTAAAAATAGCAAAAAATTCCATTAGATCAGGATTGGCTATGGAAAAACTTTTAGAACTTGTTGATATAAGCAATTCCACAGGAAACTTTGATCCAGAACCATTTCCTTGTAAATAATAATGGCTACATAATTTCAAAAACAAATTTAATGTTTATTAAACCTGAAAATTCTTGTTTTGAAATATTCAAATAAAAAAAATGAGGTAAAAAAATGAGGTAAATTACTAACTTTACCCATTTACCTGAATCACTTTGCTCCATTTTAATATCTTTTTTTCATAAATATAAATTTTTTGAATGATCCTGGTAATGGTACGATGACTCTGTAATTACTAATTTTGAATTTAAAAAAAAGCCTGAAATAATGTAATGGGCCCGCTGGGATTCGAACCCAGGACCTCACGGTTATCAGCCGTGCGCTCTACCGCCTGAGCCACGGGCCCCTTCATATAAAAAAGGGATAACGGTACTATTTAAACATAAATAGTTCAAAGGAATATGAGGGTAGATGCATGATTTAAACTTCATCATATATATCCTTTTCTCTAAACTTCAGTTTTCAAGGATATGTGAACCATTTCATGCTATTTATTATTATTAAAATGCTTATCCACATAGAACTTCTTTGAGTTCATTTAAACACTTTTCAAAATTATCATTATCTAACAAAGTTAAGTAAGAGCCATAGATAACCGAACAAACGGTCATGGACATCCTAAGTATTTCCATATGTTCTTTAACATCTTTCATGTCTTCAAGGGTACGGATCCGAGCTGCATCTTCATATCTTCTCATGATGATCTTATCATAGGATGATTCAACAATAATTATTAGATCGGGGGTGATGATTTCAACTGGTAGTGAAATTATGTAACCACTATCTGATAGATCAACACCATGCAGATCCAGTAGGATCTTACTTGAAGATCCTTTCATTTCCAGTACTCTATAGGCAGCAGCCTTCCAAATAGATTGCTGGACTTCAAGATCCAATTTGAACATTTCATCCTGATTTGAAGCCAGATTATCAGATATGGCAACGTCGAGCATAAGCTCTCCGTAATTAACGTGTTTAAATCCAAGTGTCCTTGCTGCACTTCGACAAAGGGAAGTTTTACCTACTCCCGGAACACCAACAAGGGCTGCGATGTTCCATTTATACATCTATTTGTTAACCATATCGCAGATTGCATCTGCCATCATATGTCCTTCCACGACTATCTCGGCTTTATCTATTTCATCAAGACTTTCTGCAGCCGTCCTTGCCTGCATAGCCATGTTGGCTGCGCTCATGCATCCGGGGTTGGAAGGAGTTATTGTGATTTTAGCGGTTTTAGCTTCATCGTCAACTTCAATACCGGTTACAAGTCCCATTTCAACAATGCTAATACCCATATGGGGGTCTGCGATGGTTGAAAGTGCTGTTCTTAACTTCTCTACAACTTCTTCTGACATTTTATCCCTCGTAACTTTTATTTATATCTTTAATTTATCTATTCCAATGATATCTATTTCAGAATAACCTTTATATTCTAATCTTAATTACTCATTTATTCTCAATTAAAATAAAGTGTTTCTCTTTTTTCAATTTATGATATTTATACTTGATGAAGATTCTAAAAAACAAAATTTTTTAATTCATAAAATTCCATTTAAACTACTTCTTTCTGTGCCTCACCCTAACGCCAACGCCTTTAGTAGCTTTCTTCATTTCATCTCCACTTAAAACAGCTTTACCAACACCTACTACCTCATCGTTTCTCAAAATCACAATTTCATCCTTTGGCAATATGCCTGAGTCGGCGTTGAGAATCCCGGGAGCGAAGAGGGTATTCGTTTTCATATCAAAATCAATTTCAACCCAGTTTTTACCAATATCCTTCAATTTTTCCCCTCCTTTCAGGTTCAGAGAGTATAATCCTGTATCAAAGGATAATGTAGCGATCTGTTCTTTTTCAAGTAACATTCTTCTTGTGAATCTTCCAACGGCCTTGGTACCATCGGGTATTAAAGAATCTGCTTCCTGGGTTCTGAACTGATAACGGGCAATTGATCTGAAACCTTTTAATCGTTTTTCTCGGGTTTTTATTCTAGGATACTTTTTTACTTCCATTTTAAGATTGTCCATGGACTCCCATGATGTTGTTCTTCCGTCATTGCAGGTGTAAACTGCATCATCAAGGTATGCCTCACAAACTTCTTTGTAACCACCAGAAACATGGGCGATGACATCTTTTCCAGCCACATATTTCTTTAAACATTCACCTGTTAAATCTATTTCTTCTTTGGACCAGTCTCCGGTAGTTGATGTATCGTATGATTGAATTGGATATGTACGTTCCATTTCACGGGGACATACACCAAAGGGTGAGGTTAGAATGGCTTCTTGAGTATTTTTAGTAGCCCTCATGAAGATTGTATGAGATTTAGATGCTGAGTATGGTTTTCGCATACTGCAAGGTAAAACTACTACAACGTCACCTAATGGTTGAAGTAAACTCATTCGTTCTCTCCATCTCACGGCTTCTGGACGGTATAATGATTCTTCTGTTATGCAAGGGATTTTCATTGGATTTCCTCATGATTATTTACCAATAATTTAAATAATTTTTGATNNATTAATATTTATGATTTTGGAAAGTTTATCATTCCATTTGATTGTATTTCCAGTTCACCATCTTTTACAAGTTGTTGAACAACTCCTTCAATGCGTTTTGCTGTTGCACCACGTGTCACCTTGATTCCAAACAGTCGAGAGGTCTGTCTTACAACTTCAGCCATTGGGGATGCAAACTGCGTTCTTATAACCATCTTTGCTGCTTCTGCAATTTCATCATCACATATAAGATTTATTTTTGCAGGAGGGTCTCCTGAACGACGACGAACAATTATGCCCCGATTTTTAGGATATAAAAATTCATCTTTTAGTCTTACATCTCCATTCTCATTGGCTAAGTTTATAGCATCAGTTATGGAGTCTTGAATTCGTTTACCTGCTCTTTTAATTCCCCATGCAACCCTAATACGTCTCACTACCTCACTAATATGTACAGGACCTTCCATATCAACTATCTGGATAACAACTTTAGCAAGTTCGGTTGTTGATTTTTCGTGGATCTGACCATTTACAGGGATACAAAGTTCATTGCAAATATTATAATCCTTTACAATATCAGGATCTGATTCATCCTCTGTGATAACTTCATTAAGTTGTTCTTTAACCATGGGTTTTTCATTCTCTGTTGTTAATCCAGAACTTTCTGATAATGGTTCTAATTCTCCAAAGTTGTCATCGTAAACAGGTAATTCATTTGTGGTAATATTTGGTCCTTTTGGATGATGCAATTTCTGTTCGTATGAAGGTTCATATTCATTTTCAATTTTGTCTTCAACAATATCTTCTACAGATCTTTGTTTTGTATCGCTAACAATTGGCTTCAGATTTTTAGCATTTTCAACCGCTTTAATAAGCCTTTTTTCGGATTCAGCACGGTTTCTGTACCAATCTGTTGACCAAACCCTGTAGATATGCCATCCAAGACCTTCAAGAACTTGCTGGCGGAGTCTATCCCTGTCCCTTGCAACGGGTGAGCTGTGATAACTTTCTCCATCACATTCTATACCAACCAAATATCTTCCACTGTCAGTTGGATCAAGAACTGCAAGATCTATTCTGAAACCTGCACAACCAACCTGTTTATTTACACTGTAATCATGGGCTTTAAGAAATTCATATATAGAATCTTCAAAGGCGGTTTCAGTATCTTCTCCGGTAGTGTAGGTGGTATCGAGTCTTTTTGTCTCAGAATATTTGAGGAATGACTTAAGTGCTCTTAGTCCGAAGGCAGCATTTTCGCTCAAATTAATTTCAGTGTATCTGAAGTTTGAAAATACGACACATTTTTCCCTTGCACGTGTGATCAGTACATTCAAACGTCTTTCACCACCTTCTCTGTTGAGAGGGCCGAAGTTCAGACTTAAATGTCCATTTTCATCCTTTCCATATCCCACACTGATGAATATTACATCACGTTCATCTCCCTGAATTGTTTCAAGGTTTTTAACGAAGAAATGTTCATCCATATCACTGCTGAAGTACTTCTCAAGTTTGGGCTGGGTTTTGAGGTACAGTTCAACCTCTTCTAATATTGCCTGTTGTTGTTTGATATTGAATGTTCCTATACCCAGACTTTTTGATTCCCCATATTTTTTGTAGTGATCTCCAGCTGCTTCCACCACACTTCGGGCTTCCATTCTATTTGATGAACTTCTACCACGATCATAAACTGTGTCTTCCATATACTCGAACTTCAAACCAAGGCTGAGTGTTTCATGGCAGGGTGAAGGGTAAATTAGCAGATTGTTATCGTAAAATTCCTGGTTTGAAAGTGCTATGAGGGATTCGTGTCTGCTTCTGTAGTGCCACCTGAGCATTTTAGTGGGGAATCTCCCCTTACAGAGGTGGAGTATACTTTCCATATCTGATAGAGAGGCTATTTCATAGTCTTCATCCTCAACTGTTTCCAACATTATATCAAAAAATGATGTAGGGGGCAGCTGCCGAGTATCTCCCATAACAACTGCTTGTTCGGCCCTTAAAAATGCCCCAAGTGCATCTTCAGGTTTTACCTGACTGGCTTCATCAAATATTACCACGTCGAATCGAAGATCATTGGAATTTTTTGGATCTATGAACTGGGCAACTGAAAGAGGACTCATCATGAAACAAGGTTTAATTTTCTGTATAAGTCCCCCTGCATTGGATAATAATTTCCGGATAGGCATATGACCTCTTTTCCTGTTGAACTCGCTCAAAAGAATTCCTAATTCTGAGTTGCGAGAAGCAGCACTGTTTATCTGGGGTCTGTGGCTTGATATTTTATTGGCTATTCTCCTACGATTTAATGAAATAACATCTCTGTCAAGGTCAATGAACCTGTCGATTTTACGCTCATGAATCTCACCTATAAAGTTTGATAAAACAGGGTTGTTTAGGAATGCATTTCTTAAAAGATCATCTGCAAAGTTGGCAGTTAAACAGGGAATTATATCTTCAATTTCAATTTTATCCGCTTTAATTAAATCTATTACTGGATTTGAGATTTCATTAGGTTTTTCAGCTAAAATAGCTGTTAACTGAGACCATTTTTGAAGTAGGGGCATTCCATCTTGGAAGTTCTCTATTTTAGATTCCATTGCACTGAAATGGACATATCTCAGCTTCTGTCCAAAAACCAGTTCTTCATCAATTGCAACATATTTTTTAATCCCATTATAAACCTTTAAAAATGATTTATAATCTTTATTAAGCTTTTGAATTGTACCGTTGATCTTGGCTGTGTCTGGTTTGTTTTCAATGATGTTCAGGGTTCTTTCTGTTATCTTGCCAGTTTTTATTAGTTTTTTAATTGTCAGCATCCATTCAGCAAGTTCTTTTATTTTATCAAGATCGGTTCTCCTTCCCTTCCACTCTTTTCCGAACACAGCTCTGGCTTCAGAATCTAATTCATCTATCTTATTTAAAATTTCCTGACAATCGATCAGCTCTTCAAGGTCTCTAATTATAACAGCATCTTCATCAGGAATATCATTTTTGTAAAGCTGTGCAATTTTGTCTTTAGATTTTTTATACCTGCCCCTGAAAGTTTTCAAGAATTTTGAAGATGTCTCGATGTATTCGTCGTGTAAATGCCGGATATCAGTCTTTAAAACTCCTTTATTGAATCTTTTTTTCAGCTTTTCATTATTAGAATTATATGCCACTAGCAAATCGATAATCTTGATTATATCGCTTCTTCCAATATCCCAAACCGGATTGTACAATACCTCAGGGTTGGTGGTTACTGGTGATGCAATTAAAAGCGCTATTTTAATTGAGTTGTCCATTTCTCCCTTGTTTAAAGGTTTCCTAATTCCTGTCAACTCAATGAGATCGTACAAATCTACTTCAATATCATTAAGAGTGGATATACATTTTTTAAGGAGTTCGTTAATATCTTCCTTGTCAGTGGGAAGAATGGTACCCGGTTGAGTGTTAAACCATGGATTTTCTGAAATAGGTTTAAGGGGTTGAATAACTTCTGAAACATTTTTAAGGGTTGAAACAGCATTCTTCCATTCTTTTGAACTGTAATTTTCAGGGTTAATAATATGTGCACGAGGGATATTCCTTTTAACCCTTTTAAAGTGTTGGATTGCTTCCTCTTTCATACCAAATAGCTGGAATGGTGAAAACCCAGATTTTCCCAGCGGAGTGTGAAGTACATGGTTATACTGATTCAGCTCCATTTTGAGTTTTTCAAGTTCGTCAAATTCCTCATCCAAAGAACGCATAGTCTCCTTTTGACTGTAAATACTTTTTTCAAGTCCTTTCAAAACATTTTTCTTGTTAGATTTGTGGCTGTGCAGTTCAAGGCAAAACTCTCCCAGCCCAATACTGTCTAGACGGTCTTTAACAACTTCTAATGCCGCCATTTTTTCACTGACAAATAGAACTGTTTTATCATTCGCAATTAATTCAGATATAAGGTTTACAATGGTTTGGGATTTACCAGTACCTGGAGGTCCCTCNNTCAACAACATGATAAACATCATTTGATCTGAGTTTTTTATCAACATCCTCCTCATGGAATTCTGGACCATCAATATCTTCAGTATGATCAAATAAAGCCCGGATTATTGTATTCTCTGTAAATGATAACCCTCCCCAGCTTTCAGGGTCCAGATCTTTGTACATCACAAACTTCGTAAAACTGAAGAAATTCAGATAGATATCATAAACAACATTCCAATTCTTTTTCGGTTCAATAGCATCCACAACAGATTCAAAGTAATGGTATATTCCTTCCTTTTGTTCGGGCATCTCAAAATCTGGTAATTCTATTCCCTGTTCAAGGAGTTTTTCCTGTAAGGAGATGTTGGGTATGATGTCCTCACCTGTCCATACCAGTTTGAATGATCCTCTAACCTTTTTACGTTCGAGTACTACAGGGATGAGGATAAGGGGCGCCTTGCGTTTAACGCGGGGTTCATTACTTTCAGTCCATTCAAGGAAACCTAATGCTAGATATAAGATGTTGTAGCCCTGCTCTTCAAGTACTGATTTTGATTGCTGGTTAATGTAAAAAAGACGTTTTTGAAGTTCTTCTGCTTCATGAATGGTCTGAAGTAGGAGATTTCTATGTTTACTTGCGACCTTCTGGTTAGGTAAAGGTAATTTCCACAACAATGAGGCTTCTTTGTCGCTTATATCTAATGGTTTTAGCTTTAATTCATCTTCAATTGAGTTATTAACGTTTATTTCGGATTCATTCTCATTGTTAAGATTCTGCGCTTCACTTTGTTCATCAACTTCATTGGGTTTAATATCCTTTTTCCTAGTTTCGTTGGCTTGTCTAGGAATGAATTGCATTTTTTTATCTTCTAAAACCATTAACTGATAGATTTCAGTAGGAATCTCATCTATCACCCTAATGGATCTAACCTGGGGTTTGAAGTTGAGAAGCTTATTTCTCATGGTCAAATCTAGCAAATTTTTTCTGAGTGCACCTATCTTAACTTCTATGTTTACGTTTGCTGATTCTTCCATTTTGATACCTCAAAAACTAATTTGATGATATTATTATCTTAAAAAAGTATCTTGCTCTTATATGGCATAAGTTTTTCTATTAATTATATCATAATCATACCTTATTCAACAATTAATCTTATCATAATTCCATGAAATGATTGTTCGATGTATTTTTAAGAAATTTTATGATTTTAAGTTAATACAATTGATAAAAAATTGAATAAAAAAAATAATGAAGTTTAATCCAAAATATTAAAATAGTACAGATTTTGAAAAATTTAAAAAAAAAAATTAATAACGTTATTGGTTTCTAGATTTAATTTAATATTCTTTTTCTTTGAATATCACTGTGAATTTTGTACCTTTACTTCCATCAAGGTATATTTCTCCATCAATTTGATCCGTTAAACTGTTGACAATCAGCATTCCGAGAGTGTCGGTGTTTCGATAATCAAGATCTCGAGGAAATCCTTTTCCATTATCGCTTACAGATAGTTTGTATCCTCCATTGTACCCTTTAAGTTCCACCTTGATCACTCCACCTGCCCCTTCTGGAAATGCATGTTTTAATGAATTGGTTAAAAGCTCGTTTAGAATTAATCCAAGGGGAATTGAAGTTTCGACGTCCAACATAACATCTTCGATGTTTAATTCAAGTTTAACCAGACTTTTATTTATGGTGTATGTCTGGTAAAGATCGTTTGAGAGATTTTCAATGTACTCTGTGAAGTTTAAATTTTTAAGATCCCCTGATCTGTAAAGTTTTTCATGTATCATGGCCATAGATTTGGCTCTGTTCTGGCTTTCTTTAAAGATATTTTTGGTATCCTTATCTTTGATGTATCTTGATTGGAGGTTTAAAAGGCTTGATATTACCATAAGATTATTTTTAACCCGATGGTACGTCTCTTTCATTAGCATGTCCTTCTCTTCAAGGGCTTTTTCAAGTTTTTCCTCCATTTCTTTTCGCTCTGTTATATCGTGGGCAATATGAATGCTTCCAATAACATTTCCATCATCGTCTTTGATTGGGGATGCTGTTACAACGAAGTATCCTCCAAGATTTTTCTCATCAACTTCAGAAATATGTTCAAAACCATCTATTAAAAGTTTTTTGTGGGGACAGTTTTCTGGCGGGGTTTTGGATTGGTGAACAACTTGGTAACAGGGGATTCCAATACAAGCATCAGGTGATTTCATTAGCCTTTCAGCCATTGCTCTATTAACCTTAACCACCCTGTGATCCCTATCGAGTATAGCTATCAAATCAGGAATAGCATCAAATGTGAGTTCCCATCCTTTTTCAGAACCTAAAAGTGTTTTTTTTATTTTAAGTGAATCATCCTGAATATTTTGGATCAAGTTTTCCTGCATTAAAGTCACCTATTTTTCAACCAAATTTGATTTAAAATTATAAATTAATTTATATATTTATAAGTACTCACCATTAACCCATCTTACCCCAGTTGCCCTAGCAAGATCCCCGTTCATAGATACTATATCATTTTTATTCAGTTTCGATACATCATTTTTGCCAACGATCCGAGTGAAGTTGGCTATTTCCTTTGTTGATACTTCAATGAAATTGCTCAACTTATTCACACCATCGACATGATCTACCTGTTTGGTAAGGATTGGATCTTGGGTTGTAATTCCTGTGGGACATCTTCCGGTGTAACAAATACGGTATTGTTCACAGTTAATTGCTATCAGTGCTGCGGTTCCAATGTAAACTGCATCTGCACCTAATGCTAGACACTTTGCAAAGTCTGCAGAGCTACGCAGTCCCCCTCCACCTATGAGTGACACATGTTCTTTAAGACCAAGGTCTTTAAGTGTATTAACTGCCCTGGGTATCGCTGTAAAAATGGGGATGCCCACATTTTCCCTCACATATTTATCTGTAGCCCCTGTACCTCCTCCAAATCCATCAAGTGCTATAAAATCTACTCCTGATTCAACTAACACTTTAACATCGTCTTCAATATTTCCACAGCCTATCTTGGCACCAACAGGTACACCTTCACCAATTTCTCTGAGCCATAAAACTTTTTGCTTCAAATCCTTTTGATTTAAAATATCAGGATGGTGGGCTGGTGAATAAGCTGGTTCACCACTTTCAAGACCTCTTATAGTGGCAATTTCTGCCGTCATCTTTTCTGCTGGAAGGTAACTACCTTTACCTGAGTATGCGCCTTGTCCAAATCGTATTTCAATTGCACCAGCATTTTTAAGTAATTTTTCGTCAATACCAAAACGTCCAGTTGAGTATTGTACTATGATATTTTTATGATTTTTTTGAAGTTCTTCGGTCAGAACTCCTCCTTCTCCAGAATTAAATCCAATTTTCAACTTCGAAGCTGTTTCAGCAATTACTAGTTTAGTTGCTTTTGACACGGCCCCAAAACTCAGACCTGACACTATTATTGGACTTGAGATATTCAATGGTTTTTCAGCTTTAACACCAATGTGTAATACCATGTTTACGTGATCTTCAGTATTCAAAGGAATCCGTTTGACCTGGGCAGGAACGAAGTAGAGATCGTCTAATGAGAATGGTAATTTTTTAAGTGAACCCATAGATCCAACCATGCTTTTACCCAATGCACTAACATCTTTAATGTCAACCATTTTTTGGTAAGTTGAATTGTCTTCATCTGACCTTTTTTTACGTATGTTAATCCTGCTTTCTCCTGCTGTATCATTATCACAGAAGTAATTACCTTCCAGCTCATATTCATAGAAAACTGGACAGGTGGTACAGATACAAACTTCTGGTGTAATATCACAATTACTTGGTCCCTTGCTGCAGTAAAGTACTTCTCCACCACATTTGTAGGGATAGCTTGGACAAACCTTGCAGTGGCATTTGTTACGATTTTCAGGGGTGTTTTTTATTTCCATTAATTTCTTTTCAGAGTATTGAACCATATTTATTCTCCAATCGTAATTATCCTTTTATAATTCAAACCTTAATAATAGTTCAAATATTATTTATTTAAATAAAACGCATAGGGTCAGTATTTATATCGACAATAACTGGTTTATCTGTAGAAAGTGCTTTATCCACAGATTTCGGAAGTTCATCAGGGGTTTTGACGGTAATTCCAACTCCTCCACATTCCCTTGCATAGGCTGCATAGTCAAGGTTCTGGAGTTCAGTCTGCCAAATATCGTATCCTTCCATTTTTTTCTCCTGCATTATCATACCCAACTGTTGATTGTTGAAAATGAAAACTTTAATTGGAAGATTGTTTTTCACTGCAGTTAGAAAATCTGCCATCAACATTGAAAAGCCACCGTCGCCTGTTATACATATAACTTGTCTATCCGGGTATATAATCTGGGATGCTAGAGCGGCAGGGAGTCCAAAACCCATAGTTGCAAGGTAACCCGACATAACCATTTTCTGGGATTTTTTCATCCAAAAGTTTCTGCCGAACCACCAGCAATGCTCTCCAACATCAAGAGTTATTACGGCGTTGTCTGCGATTTTATCATTTAAAACCTTAATTATGTATGGGGCTCTCAGTGGAGTTTTTTTATCATCTATATCTTCTTTAAGAAGGTTTTTCCACTCATTGTTAAGTATTTTTATTTCTTTTAGATATTCTGGCCTTTTCTTTTCCTGGACAAGTTCATAGATTGCTGGAAGAATTTCAGAGCAGTTTCCAATTAATCCAACTTTCACTGGGTACTGTTTGGCTATCATCATAGGGTCCATATCGATCTGAACAGTTTTTTTCTCAGGAATTTGAGTCATATCTGAAAAAGATGATCCCACGACTATTATCAGATCTGCATCATTTACAAGTTTGGTTGAAGAAGTAGAACCTATTCCGCCATGACTTCCTACATAAAGCTCTTCAGTCTCATCTAAAACGCCCTTAGCTTTGAAAGTAGTTGTAATTGGAGCCATTATTCGTTTTGCAATGTTTAATAAAACTTCTCCATGCCCCATAGCACCAAAACCGGCAATAATCACCGGCCTCTCCGATTGATCTATTATCTTTGCAGCCTTTTCCATTAAATAATCTGCGGGTTTAGTTGCCCTGTTTGGAAAATTTCCTTCGAAAGGAGCAATTTTCGATGAATAGGGCAGTTTTTGAACATCGTTGGGAATCCCTATGTGTGAAACACCCCTTTCAATAATTGAGTGTTTTATGGCCAGAGCTGAAAGACTGGTTGTCTGGTCTTTTGACATTAATATTTTGTTGAAAACTGTCAAGGGTTCAAAAAAAGAGTACTGATCTATTTCCTGGAATGATCCTGGTCCGATCAACTGCCGTTGAACCATACCAGTCATTGCAACTACAGGGGAGTTATCGAGCTTTGCATCGTAAAGTCCTGTTGCAAGGTTGGTTGCACCAGGACCAGCTACTGTTAAACATGCAGCAACATGTCCTGTAAGTTTACCATAAGCAGATGCCATTAGGGCAGCAGTTTGTTCATGTCTGACTTGGATGAATTCTAGTTTATCATTCCTTCTAATTGCATCTACCACACCAAGAATTGATGTCCCAGGGATTCCAAAAACATGTTTTAGGCCTAGTTCAGCCATCTGTGCTACCATGATATCAGAAACTGTTGAACCTTCCTTTTCATATACTTCACTTTTTTCGGTGAGCAAAACAAAAACATTCTTTGGTGAATTGCAAACTGGACAACTCCAACCATCAGGAAGTTCTTCAAATTTTTTTTCCTCGTTATCCGCATCATATATATAATTACAAACGGTACACCTGTATTTGGCCATAAAAACACCTTTATCGATTTTTTATACTTATTTATTCCTTATTTATGGTGTTTAAAGTTAATAAATCATAGTGTTCTTTAAGATGTAAATGATAATGTTTTCATCATTAAATTGATTGAGGCCATTTATGATTTTTACATTTGAGTAATTATTATATCTTTAAAGTCCAATTACTAGCATGGGAAAGTACAAGATCAACTCTGTCTCTGACAATGGAGTATTTGTTGTAACAGAATCATTCATAAAGCTTTGTAAAATATTTAAAATCCTGAAAAATAAGCGAGGGAAAATAATCCATGTTATCGGAGCTCCAGGAACAGGTAAATCTGCTAATATATATGCTGCATTAGAGGAGTTGGGTTTGAAGGTTTATGATGTTAAATCCCCAATTGAAAACGCGGATATCAGCGCAGACGAAGTTTTTAAAGGAGTTTATAAGGAGATTAACGAAGATCTTGGAGCAAGATCTAAGGATGAAGTTTATGAAAGTTTATCCAAGTATGATGCTCTATTATTCGCAGACAGGTTTCATGATTCCCATCTTATGGGCAATGATACAGTAGGGTTTAGTGTTTGGACGGCTCAGGCAGGTTTGAAGCCTACTAAATTTTATTTAATGTGCATACATGAATATTTTAATGAGCGAAACGCATTTAAAAATATTAATATTATTTTACAGACTGCATGGAGATTTTATTTTAGAGGGAAAAAATATGATGTATTTTCTGACCTGGGAATCATGTCCAAGGCAGTTGTAGCTTTAATGAGGACATTTTTTGATGTGGTTGTCATATCGTATTCTCCTCAGGAAACATTTGAAATAGTAAAAAGCCATGTAAATACCGATGATCAACTCATAGAAAGTTATATCCAAAAATATGGATCCAAACCCAGATTAATATGTCAATCATTAGAAAAGGATGAATAGGTTATTTCGTGTACGATCCATTGGATACCATAGAATTTGTAGGTAATTAATCGTTAAAGATATGGAATTCCTTCAATTATTTTGCATAGAATCGATCAAAAAAAAGTTTGGCATTAAAAATGATAAAAACTCTTATAAAATCCACGAGGATCACATGGGCGGCTAAAAACGTCAACATGTATCTTCTGGTTCTTACTTACGCATATTTTGCAGATATAATCATAAACAATCCATATGAGATACTCCCAGGTCTCATCCTAGTATCTGCACTTTGGGGTGCTCTTTACAGCTTAAATGATTTCACAGACCTTGAAAATGATAAGAAAGATAAAGATAAAAAGATAAGGCCATTTATACGAGAATATGTTGAAAAAAAATGGATTATTCTGTTCTGCAGCCTTATAATTACGTCGGTATTTATTATATCTTTAGCAACTTTAATGCCTGCATTTACAATTTTACTAGGATTAATGTTGCTCAATCAGATACTCTATACTGTTCCTCCAATTAGATTTAAAGATACGGTACTTGCACCCCTTTTCAGTACTGCAACTAATTCTATACTTAGAATGGCTTCATGTGCTATGCTTCTTGGTAATATATTCATTGTACCGGTCAGTGTTTACCTTTTTATATATACGGCAAGTATGGGAACTTATATAATGTACAAATCTAAACAAAGGGCAGCGAGTATTCTTACATTAATATCTGGTATCATACTTGTTTATGCATTTATTAAGGGGGATATGAATCTTGTACAGTTTGCTGTGGCTGTGTTACCGGCTTCTTTAGCAACTATACCTCTTTATCTTTCTCTTTTTACACAGAAAGACAAAATGTTCGATATTGCTGATGTTTTATACCACCAGATCGCAATGCTTTTTTTCTTAATCTTTATATTTTATATATTATTTTTCCATAATATCCTAATCTAGAAACTCTAATAATCATTAAAATAAATAATAAAAGTAGAGGATAATAATAATGATTTATATTGGATCAAATCAATATTTATGTAACTTTAGGAACTCTTGTAGTATTAATAATCATAATTTATTTTACCAAACAAGACGTTGAATAACTGAATCTGGCAGGTGGTTCCTATTAATAATTTTTAATTAATAGAAGTAATTATTATCCAATCATTTGTCGCTACTACTATACGTAGTTGTAAAATGTATTATTTGTTAGAATAACTTTCCTAATTTTAGTAAAGCTTTTGGAGATACTTTTATAAGTAATTTTACAAGTTCTGAAGTGTTTATACTGTTGATCTCCTTGTTTTGGAACGCAGTAAATATAGAATTGATATCAGAATCTGAAAGACTCAAGATATATTCTCTTATTTTCAGATATTTTTTAAATAATGAACCAATTTCGGTTTTACATAATTCTTGGTATTCCATTAACCTTTTTTTAGAGTAATCCTCATCTTTAACGGCTGCTGCAGCAATTTCACCTGCGAATTTTCCAAATTAATGAAGTAATAATTCCTCCACCTGTTAACGG
>PMMV01000046.1 GCA_003162115.1 Methanobacterium sp. | reverse complement strand
AGTATGGGTGCTTTAAGGGCATCTGAACTGGATGATTTTGGAATGATAGGAATAGGCCAAGTTTACAAAGATTACAGAATAGGTAATGTTGAATCTGATGATGACGTAGCAGTTGTAATCAATCCGGAAACACTAGAACAACTCTCTGAAGCCTTAATAAGCATGAACTACACCTTCAAAGCTGCAAAAGATGAAGGAATAATAAATGAAGAAGATTTTGAAACCCTTATAAAAACAGCTAAATCAATATACTACCCAAAAAGAACATACGCTAAAGTATTCAAAGACTCTAACCTTGAAATCGAAGTGATAAAACGTATTCAAAAATTTTTAAAAGAGAATACGGTTGATATAAAAAGAGAAGATGCTATTTCAGTTTTAAAATACATTAAAAACATGAAATAGGTATTAAATTATTTTACTATCTTACTATTTAAGAAAATAATTATTATATGGGAAAGATATCAAATGGAACTGGAATCAAAGTTAGAACAACTTGAGGATTATCTAAATAACATGAAAGTGCTTGTTGCATTTTCAGGAGGGGCAGATAGCTCATTGGTTGCCTACATAGCATCCAAGGTGTCGAAGGAATCACTGGCTGTCACGGTTGACAACGGTGTGATGCCTTCAGATTGCATCGGAAATGCAATAAAAACTGCAAAGGCAATAGGTATTGAACATTCTGTAGTGGAGGAGGATTATTTAAACGATGAATCTTTCAGATCGAACCCACCAAACAGATGCTACGTATGTAAAAGTAAGATGTATTCAAAGCTTGTGAAGATTGCAGATGAAAAGAATCTAGAAGTTGTGGATGGCACTAACATTACTGATCTTTTAGAAGATAGGCCTGGAATAATGGTAAATTATGGTAAAAACATCAAGAGTCCACTTGTTAAATTAGGTTTTACAGTTGAGGATGTGAGAAATGCTCTTAAAATTCTTAATATAGATTATTCTAAATCAACAACATGTATGGCAACTAGAATATCAAAAAACAGTGAAATAACACCTAAAAAGATTAACAGAATAAATTATGCTGAATCTTTTTTAAAGGGCCTTTCAGGTTCTGATATCGTCCGTGTACGGGACCAGAATGGTGTTGCACTCATAGAATTGGGGGATGTTGATAAAATCCTTAACACAGGAATTCTAAATCATATAGATTCTGAACTGAAGGCAGTGGGATTTAAAAGAGTGACACTCGACATAGGAGGTTATGGCAATTCAAAGGATATCGTGATTTATAAGCCATGTAAGGACGAGAAGCATAAGATAATGTTTGAAACAGAGCTACCATATACTATAAACATAGAAGAAACATGTAAACAACTTGAAAATCTTGGAAATGTTAAATGTTCTCTAGAGATGGGAATAGCCATGCTTGAAATCCAGGAAAGGAATATAACTGTATTCAAAACTGGAAAAATTGTTGCAAGACGTGTTGTAGACAAAGATGATGCAGAGAATTTGTTAGTTAAGGTTTTACCGAGCATAAGAAGGAATATCTAATATATTTTTTTATAATTATAATAAGATAATATAAAAAAGTATTTAATTTGATTTTTTATTTAAATTAGATCTCTTTATGAACTTCTTCTGTGAATTTCCTTCTGAAACTGGTTAATTTCTTGAAAAAACCGCGTGAATCTGTCCCATCAAGTGTTATAAATCTTCCTCCAATGTCAATATCAAGATCATCAGCTTTGATGTCAGTAATTTCCACNNATCAGCTTTGATGTCAGTGATCTCCACCAAAATCTCTGATGCATCTTCAATAGCATCGTTTCCAGAATAATTGTATTCTATGGTCATTTTATCATGGGAATAAACCTCATTCAATGCCTTTTTGATAGTGAGTTCCATAATATTGAAAAATGTCTCCAGTTCAGGGGATCCTTCCCACCATAAGTTTGCCATTATTATTCTGAGGTTGATTGTCTGAATCGATACATCACCTTTTCTTTTGGCAACTATCCTTATGGATTCAGGTTCTGATTTTATTTTTATTATTGGTGTTTCTGACATTTTAATCGCTGATGGCCTTTATTAAATCTACTGCCCTAACAAGTCCTACTAGATCTCCTTCCACATCAATTACAGGGATCTGTTCGATATTCCTCTGTCTCATTTTATTAGCACATTGCTGTACAGATGTCTTGGTGGTAACAATAACCAGATCAGTATTAGCAACGTCTTTAATTGTTTTGTCAGAGAATTTAAGATGGTTTTTAATGACATAAAGCACACTTTTACTGTCCCAAGACCATTTATCCCCTTCAGTACCCACAGAAGTGTTGTGCACAGTTCGCTCAGATACAACTTCACTTTCCTCAATAAAATCAGTTTCTGTGAGTATACCCGAGATTTTACCATCATTATTTAATCCAAGGAGAACTTTGAGTTTGTAGTACCTCATTATCTCGAAGGCAACATTAAGAGGTGTTCCCTCCCAGCTGGTAGGGATTTTTTGGATCATATAATTTTCAGCTGGATCCTGTATATCCATTTTCCACAAAGCTTTGTTTATCAAATCTGAAGCAGTAACTAGACCAACTAGGCTCCCGTCCTTAACAATAGGGACTCTTCTAATGTTGTTAGTTATCATCTTTGCAGCAACGTCCTTTACATCATCATCTGGAGAAGCGGTTATGATATTTCTAGTCATTATAAGTGCTATTTGTTCTTCATCAGGGTTTTCAACCAAATCAGTTCTGGTGAGTACTCCAACAAGTTCATTAGTTCCATTTTTGACGACTGGTAATCCTGAAACCTTTTTTTCTCTCATTATTTCCAGGGCGTTTGTACGATTTCCTGGGACACGGACAAAATATATGTCTTCTGCCATTATTTCATTTACAAGCATTTTAAATCACATCCATAATTTATAAAATTGATAGGTAGATCAACAAAAATAATGTTTATTTTCCTTATTTATTCCGCATGCACTGCTAAAACAGGAACCTTAGCAGATCTCACTACTTTTTCAGTTACACTTCCAAGCAAAAATCTATCAAGCCCATGTTTTCCGGATGTTCCCATAACGACCAGATCAATGTCTTCTTTTTCAATTGTTTTAAGTATTGCATCTGCAGGGGAACCTTCCTCTGTTTTTAGGGTTACTTTCAAATCCCCGTCTTCAACATTTTCTTTCGCTGCCATCTCAAAGATATGATCAAGAGCTACTCGACCTTCTTCTTTTAGCATCTCCTTTATTCTTACAATAAGATCTTCTGCAGGTAATCCTACAAGAGAAGAAGTCTCTATGACATTCAATGCAATAATCTCTGCACCACTTGCATGTGCAATCCATATTGCATGTTCTGCTGCTTTGTTAGCATATGCTGAACCATCTGTTGGTAAAAGT
>PMMV01000075.1:3842-4028 GCA_003162115.1 Methanobacterium sp. | reverse complement strand
ATCATATTTCGAAGGGTTAAGTGATATTAAAAACTGTCGGAAGTTTTTATCAAAATTTTCCGCCCATATAAGATTTAATATCCGGGGGTTAACTGGGAAAATGTTTCATTATCTAAAATATTGTAAAATTAGAGCAAAATAGATTAAATTATGAAGTTTCCGTATTAGAAGTCCTTAGTTCGATCA
>PMMV01000075.1:2243-3830 GCA_003162115.1 Methanobacterium sp. | reverse complement strand
TTCCTGTTAATACTGACTATCGCTGCTATACCTATTGGTAAATACATGTCAAAGGTCTTAACAGGTAAAAAAACCTTCATGACACCGGTGATACGACCGATAGAAAAATTTATTTACCGCATATGCTCCATTGATGAAAATCAGGAGATGACATGGAAAAGGTATGCTTACGCACTCATTATATTCAACATAATTGGAATAACTTTTCTTTTTGTTTTACAATTAATACAAAACTTTTTACCGCTGAATCCTGCTCAGATGACTGGTGTTAGATGGGATACAGCATTAAATACTGCAATTTCTTTTGCAACAAACACTAACTGGCAATCCTATGCTGGCGAAAGTACAATGAGCTATCTAACCCAGATGCTCGGAATGACAGTACAAAACTTTCTTTCAGCTTCAGTTGGTATTGCAGCCCTTTTAGCTTTAATAAGGGGTTTCACACGTCAAAAATCTACTACAATAGGTAACTTCTGGGTAGATATAACAAGAACAATTTTATATATCCTTCTACCATTAGCCATAATTTTCGCCCTTGTTCTAGCATCACAGGGTGTGGTAGCGACGATTGGTCCATATGTAACAGCTCATACAATAGAAGGAGCTAATCAAACAATAGCANNTAACCAACATACTGGAAAGCTTTGCAATTCTATTAATCCCCATATCCGTAGTTTTTGCATTTGGATATATTATAAGAAATTTCAGGCAAGGACTGGCCATATTCGCTGCAATGATGATACTCCTTGTAGGTGGATTGGGAGTAGCATACTATGCTGAAAGCCAATCAAACCCAATAATTCAGAAACTCGGTGTATCTGGAGGGAATATGGAAGGTAAGGAACTGGCATTTGGTGTTGCAGAATCGGTACTATGGGGTACAATAACAACAGACGTTTCAAACGGTGGAGTAAACTCGATGCACGACAGCGCCATGCCCCTAACTGGACTTGTGTACATGTTTAACTTGGGTATAGGTGAAGTTATTTTCGGAGGGCTTGGTGTTGGACTTATTGGAATGCTGTTCTATGTCATTTTGACCATGTTCATTGCAGGATTGATGATAGGTAGGACACCAGAGTTCCTTGGTAAGAAATTAGGACCTTATGAAATGGTAATGGCAACATTAGCCCTTATAGTACCGGCTGGTTTGATTCTTGTGTTTGCAGGAATTGCCATATCATTACCACAAGGACTTGCAGGTCTTAATAATCCATCAGCACACGGACTCTCGGAAATACTCTATGCTTATGCATCTGCATTTGCAAACAATGGTTCGGCTTTCGCAGGTTTGAGTGCAAACACAGTATTCTATAACCTAACATTAGGCCTTGCAATGTTTATAGGCAGATTTATTGTCATAATACCTGCCTTAGCCATTGCTGGATCATTAGCAGCAAAAGGNNNNATTTTTGAACCAAAATCAGTTATCGAAGCACTAAAAGGTTCAATAAAAAGACTTAATCCAATAGTCCTCCTAAGAAATCCAGTAATGTTAATAGTGGAAATAGGGGCCATTATTACCACTTTAATAGCCATAATCAACTTGATTTATGGTGGCAACTTTTTATTCAACATTCAAAT
>PMMV01000075.1:0-2238 GCA_003162115.1 Methanobacterium sp. | reverse complement strand
ATTATACCCAGCGATGGTGACATAATAAATGGAACGGGTCTAGTTGATGAATCTGCAATTACTGGCGAATCTGCTCCAGTAATAAGGGAATCTGGAGGAGATATAAGTGGTGTTACTGGAGGTACCAAACTTCTTTCGGGCCAGATTAAGGTTAGAATCACCGTAGATCCTGGAGAAACCTTCCTAGATAGCATGATCAACATGGTTGAAAGTGCTAAAAGAGAAAAAACACCCAATGAAAAGGCTTTAGAGATCCTTCTAATTGGACTCACTGGACTTTTTATAGTGGTAGTCATTACACTGGTAGCATTCTCTAATTATATGGGTGTGGCCATAAGTATAGCTGTTTTAATAGCTCTTCTGGTCTGTCTTATGCCAACAACCATCGGTGCACTTTTACCTGCTATTGGTATAGCTGGTATGGACAGGTTATTACAGCATAATGTAATTGCATTAAGTGGAAGAGCTGTTGAAGCAGCAGGAGATGTAAGCGCAGTACTACTCGATAAAACAGGAACAATAACTCTTGGAAGTCGAAAAGCAACAGAATTCATTCCTGTTGAGGGTATACAGAAAAAAGATCTGATCGAAGCATCATTATTATCCTCCCTTGCAGATGAAACACCTGAGGGAAGAAGTATAGTAGTTTTAGCTAAAAAAGAATTAGGTGTGCGCGGTAGAGATATAAGAGCTCCTGATAATTCAGATTTTATCCCATTCACTCCAGAAACTCGTATGAGTGGAATAGACTACGGAACTAATAAAGTACGTAAAGGAGCAACAGATTCAGTACAAGACTTTGCTAAAAGCCACGAATGTAAAATACCAATAGATGTCAGAGAAATAGTAGAGGAAGTATCGAGAAATGGAGATACACCACTAGTTGTAGCAGATTGCAGTGGGGTATTCGGTGTTATAAGATTGAAAGATGTTGTCAAGACAGGTATTAAAAATCGTTTACTGCAGCTTAGACAAATGGGAATTAAATCTGTCATGATAACAGGTGACAATCCCTTAACTGCAGCATCTATAGCTGCAGAGGCAGGGGTGGATGATTTTATAGCTGAAGCCCGGCCTGAAACTAAACTGGAACTGATACGTAAATATCAGAGTGGAGAAACTCAACGTCTGGTAGCCATGATTGGTGATGGAACCAATGATGCTCCCGCACTAGCTCAAGCTGATGTTGCAGTTGCAATGAGTGCAGGTACAGCAGCAGCAAGAGAAGCAGCTAATATGGTTGATCTAGATTCATCACCAGCAAAACTACTCGATATAGTCGAGATAGGAAAAGAAATATTAATTACTAGGGGTGCATTAACCACTTTCAGTATTGCTACCGATGTAGCCAAATATTTCGCGATTATTCCCGCAATGTTTGCAGTAGCCTATCCACAACTCAACATCCTAAACGTAATGCATCTATCAACACCTATGAGTGCTGTTTTATCTGCGGTTATTTTCAATGCGATTATAATACCGCTGTTAATTCCATTAGCGCTTCGAGGAGTTAAGTACCGTCCATCTTCATCAGTTACAAAACTACTGGGAATGAACATATTAATATATGGTATAGGAGGTCTAGCCCTACCATTTATTGGTATAAAATTGATAGACATGCTAATATCAGCACTGGGGGTGGCATAAATGGGTGAAATGATTACTGAGCTTAAAAGGGCACTTATAATATTTGGAACACTGGCCTTGGTTCTGGGAATAATTTATCCCCTTGTAATAACAGGCATATCCCAAGTGGCATTCCCTTATCAGGCTAACGGTGAAATGATAAATGTCAATGGGACTGTTGTAGGATCTACACTTATAGGCCAAAGTTTTGATGGTCCACAGTATTTTCAGGGCAGACCTTCAGCAATAGACTATAATGCAAGCACTTCAGGTGGTTCCAATTATGGGCCTACCAACCAGAAATTAATTGACAGAGTAAATGAAACAATAAATGAGATCAAGACAAATGATAGCCTTTCAGCCAACGCAACAATCCCTTCAGATATGGTACTAGCATCAGGAAGTGGGCTCGACAGATATATCAGTGTTGAAGACGCCTTAATTCAGGTTCCAAGAATTGCTAAAACAAGAAACATAAGCGAATCAGCAATACAAAATCTGATACAGCAAAATCAGGAAACACCATTTCCATGGATTGGACAGCCAGTTGTAAATGTCCTGAAACTAAATTTAGCACTTGATGGAATCCATTAAAATGGATTCTTTATAATT
>PMMV01000083.1 GCA_003162115.1 Methanobacterium sp. | reverse complement strand
AAACTCTCCCATTTTTTTTCTTTGATATTAATAAGGCCTTTATTTAAGTCCATTGGATATCTTAACTAGAATAAAAAGAGGTTCTTAATGGAAATGTATTATTACTCGTTTTTTATGAGTTTAACCTTAGCTACTATTGTTGTTGGTTTGTTACTGCGAATTTATCATTCAAGTGACTATCACCAAATATGTGATTAAAATGAGAATTCCCTTAAATGATAATTATTAACAAATCTTGAATATAATATATAAGTTTTTTTTATAAATTATATATTGATTATAAAAAACAATTTTATCCTTCTCCATCTCAACCTCATTTAAATCAGAAGTTAAATGGTAAATCAGCCGTATAATTTCTAAAATAAAAACCTCCAAAAAAAACAGAATGATCGGGGTTCATATGATCTTCAAATAAATATTAAATAGGACGGGGATGTTACCACCTTCTTGCTTTTTCACCAAATTTACTCCGACTCAGTTGGTCATAAAAAAAAGGATGTAAACCCAAATCCCTGTCCTTCCTCATATCCAAAATAACCAAATTACAGATAGAACCTCCACTAAATATACTTAATACTAGAAATACCTACAAACTGATATTTGTATTTAGTGTTGTAATTTATGATATTCAATTTTCAGATATATTTTTTGATGAAAAAATAAATAAAACTTAAGTTTTTCCAGCAAAATTTAGCCAAAAATGATTTTAAATACAAAATAAATGTATACTAACCCAATAATTTGAATCAAGCACTATATACTTCGCAAATATAATATTAAAGTACATAATTGTATCATTTCCACAGACCATTTATTCCGAGACTTTTCCGATGTGATTTACTTCTAATTAGTCTTATATAACAATAAATACATAAATTAATTAGGTGGTTTGAATTGGTTTATGTTTCTAATACGATTATTTTATTATCTGGTAAGGATGCGCTCATTTTATTTTTTGGTGTTTATCTTACTGCTGTAATACAGCTTATACGTAAGTATCGAACATTTGATATTTACCTTTTCTTTTCCAAGGATAAAACTAAAAGAGTCCGTTCAATGCGAAGATTTGTTTCAGGGTTCATGATAATCGATGTGATCCCTATTTTATGGTTCTTGATTCTTTATACATTTGTAATTCCGAATAGCCCAGGTCCATTTCCAATTATGGCAGCAGCTTTTGCAGCATTATCTGTCTTGGGATTTGCACGTATACTTCATTCAGTTATTGCCACAGAAAAACACGAAAAATATTACTCCAATGACGAATTCGAGGATGTAATGTCAAAATGGGGTAAAGGGAATGATACTGATAACACTTTTAAAGCCCACTTCATAACAGGATTCTCTTATTTAATCATATTCCCAATTATAGCCTATTTAATAAGCATAATATAATGATTTAGAACATAAAATATAACTTTCCACGAAAAAGTAATACTAATATAAATTCCTTGGCGTTGATATTATAAATATACTGGCCAAAATACTATTTCAAAATCAATAGTTTCAATAATATTCTAAATAATTATAGACTACGTCACCAACAACTCTGTGAAATCACTTGAAATATTATAATACAACATTTAATTCTTGATTTTATTTTTAATTGTTTAAACTATTTTCTAATTTTATAATAATATATACATTTAACTGATATAAATTCCGAGTTACTAGTCAGGCAAAGGAATTTGAAAATTTAGACCTTGAAAAAGTATTAGAAAGTGTACTTTCAAATTTATCCATATTAATCGTAGAGAATAGTGTAAATGTTACTCATGAACCTCTTCCTACTGTTTTTGCTGATAAAAACCAGATGTTGCAAGTTTTCCAAAATTTAATAACCAATGCAATTAAATTCCGAGGAAAAAAATCCCCAAAAATTGATATATCTGCCCAAAGGGTTGAAAAAGAATGGATTTTTGCAGTGAAAGCTAATGGAATAANNCTCGAGAAGAATATCCCAGTACAGGTATAGGACTTTCCATAGCTCTAAAAATCATAGAAAGACACAATGGACGAATATAGGTCGAATCAGAAAACTAGGAAAGGGAACAACTTTCTACTTTACCATACCATTTTAAGTTAAAACTAATTTTTTTTGTCTTCTATTGCAGTATATGGATATTTAAATATTTGATATTTTATTAAATATTTTTATTTTCTAATAAATGGACTGGCATATCTAAAAATTTACCGTAGTCCTTGGCTGCTTTTTTAACAGCCCAATTTTCTTCTTTATTCAGTGATTTGTAATAATTTAGTGTGATGATTACCTTTCCCTCCTTAAAAATACGTTTCCATGCTCCAACTATTTCTCCATTTAAAATTATGTTGCTGTTGAATATGAAATCGTTAATATTAAATTCTTTGGTGTAAATTCCATTAACAAGGTTGTTACGGTCTTTATAACCGATAAAATACTCATCAAAATTTGGTAATAGCTGTGAAACAGGATATTTATTATCTTCAGTTTCTTTAAAACTCTGAAACCAGTAGGTCTGGTTGTCAATATCCTCTGATAAAAGTTGAGATTTAATCGTATCCAAAGCAGTTCGTGCATCTGCATCCCTCAGACCAGACCACCATCTAAAATCTTGTATTGTTGCAGGACCGTGACTTGTAAAATAGCGTCGCGCAAGTTCTCCTAATGCTTTATCGTGACCCATACTTTTAGTGTTAGGAAGCCACTCATCCAGAAGTAAGAATGTTTGCTGTTTGCCTTCTCGTGCCCCAAAACATATAAGTCCTTCTAGTGCAAGACAGTGCAATATATGGAGTCCACGCAGACTGGATGTGGAAATACTAGCCTTTTCTAACTCACTATAAATTTTATCTCTTGTTAGGGATTGACCCCCTTCAAGTGTACTTACTATTACCTTTTTGATTCGCTTGAATTCATTATTATCCAATTTAAAATTTGTCTTAAGTAAGTTTGCATTACTGGCAATAATCCTCGGTGCAACAAGATCAAGGATCCACTTTATATCTTCGACAGCAACAAAATGTAAGGTTCCTCGGAGTAACCATGTGCGAACCAATGTTTTATCAGCTATTGCATGCTCAATATCGGGTTCCTGGGCATTTTTTACACGTATCCCAATAGCCCATAAGGATCCTAAAAAATTCTGCGCTTGAACAGCACCCATCCACCTAACCATATCATCCGGTTTTTCAAACAAAGTACCTAAGATATGTTGATTTAGAAGACGTTCTTTTAAAATGTCTTTTTTCTTCATTTAAATCAAAAATATTCTTTTTTTCTCGATCTATGCAATTAGACTTTTGTTTTTTTAACTTCTCATTGCTTATTTATGTTATTTGAATGAAAATTAAAAACTTTTTTGATGTCTAATTTTAAAACTTTTAATTGAGATTGTAAATATCAAATCTATTAATAATAGTAAATGAATAAATGTAATGAGATAATTTCATAAATGAGATTTTGATCTATCAAAATATTTCAAACTGCATAAAATGGTTAAATTTGCTGTAAAGTAAATATTATATCTTAGTATTTTTGGAATTCAGTATAACAATATAAATTTTAACTTTAATAATTATTGGTGAATTTTAATTAAAAAGAAAAATTCAAGGTGTAATTGATGTACAATAAAATTTTAATTCCAACGGATGGATCTGAGAATTCTAAAAGAACGAATAAACATGCATTATGGATTGCAGATAAAAGTGATGCTGATATTGTAGTTCTCTATGTGATTGAACCTCACTTTCCAGAAGTAGCAACCACATTACCACTTTCAACTTTACCTACCCCCGATGAACAATTCTATAAAGAAATAAGAATGGAAGGTGACCAAATTATTGACGATTTTAAACACGAATTGGAAGATGTCCAATGCAAGGGTAAATGTAAAAATGTTAACCTGAAAACCATGATAAAAGAAGGCAAACCATCAGATGAGATCATTAAAATATTAGACGAAGAAGATATTGATCTGGTAGTTATGGGAGCTTCTGGTAGACATGGCCTCGACAGATTCATGCTGGGCAGTGTAACCGAACGTGTGATAAGAGAAGCTAAAAAACCGGTAATGGTAACGCCTTAAAATTATTTAATCCTATTATAGTTTTTTTATGATAATTTACTGAAATTTAAAGGTGAAAAAATTGTATCAGAAATGTAAATTTATTGAAATTATACTAATCGAGAAGTATGGTGGTTGTGACTTTGGAATATAAATGGATAGCTCTATCAAACGTTCTCATATCCTCTTTAATGGGAATGATAAATATGAGTATTGTTTTGATCTCTCTTCCAGCGATCTTTAACGGTATTCATATTAATCCTCTGAATTCCTTTCAATATCTGTTATGGATACTAATGGGCTATGGATTGGTGACAGCCACTCTACTTTTAAGTTTCGGCCGTCTTTCAGATATTTATGGACGAGTTAAACTGTTCAGGTTAGGTTTTTTAATATTTACCCTTGGATCCGTTCTGCTTTACCTTACACCCTCCACTGGAGATGCGGGGGCATTAGAAATTATAGGTTTCAGAGTTCTCCAAGCTATTGGAAGCGCCCTGTTCATGGCAAATAGCGCAGCTATACTTACAGATGCATTCCCACCAAATGAACTGGGAAAAGCTTTGGGAATCAACATGGTAGCACTAATGTCAGGACAATTTTTAGGCTTAATATTGGGTGGTGTATTAGCAATATTCGACTGGAGGTATGTTTTCCTTATCAGTATACCATTCGGACTAATTGGAACCATATGGTCTTATTATAAACTACGGGAACTATCAATTAAATCTGTGAAAACTAAAATTGATGTACTTGGAAACCTTACATTCGTTGCAGGCATCACTCTTATGCTTATAGGTGTAACCTATGGTTTAATGCCCTATGGCAATAATCCTATGGGATGGAACAACCCGTGGGTAATCGCCTCAATGTTAATTGGATTAGTACTACTAATCCTATTCATCTTCATCGAAAACAGGGTAGACTCGCCAATGTTCAGGTTAGACCTATTTAAAAATCGTATGTTTAGTTATGCGAATGCAGCCGGTTTATTATCCTCTCTTAGTAGAGGTGGTATGATGTTCATGCTCATATTACTGTTACAGGGCATCTGGTTACCACTTCACGGCTACAGCTACCAGTCCACACCTTTCTGGGCTGGAATTTATATGATACCCATAACAATTGGGATAATTATCATGGGACCCATTTCAGGAGCATTGTCTGATAAGTATGGACCTAGATGGATAGCTACTCTTGGAATGGTAATTAGTGCATTGGCCTTCATTTTTTTAGCAGCACTTCCATATAATTTCAGTTACTTAGAATTTGGATTAGTCCTGTTTATGATGGGAGTTGGAGGTGGAATGTTCGGTTCTCCAAACAGTTCCAGTATAATGAATTCAGTTCCACCACAAGATAGGGGAGTTGCCTCTGGTATGATGTTCACCATTATGAACACCTCCTTCACAGCCAGTATGGCCATATTCTTCACCATTGTAATCGTAGGTATAACCCAAAGATTCCCCGATGCCATGCTCACATCACTTGCAGGCATTGGAGCAGTAAAACTGGCTCCTATCCTAAGTAATATCCCCCCTACTGGAGCTCTATTTTCAGCATTTTTAGGATACAACCCTGTGAGTACCATACTATCGATGTTACCAACTCCAATCGTGGCAGCCATACCTCAATCAACCCTAAACACCCTGACTGGTACCACATGGTTCCCATCTACACTTGCAAATGCATTTGTACCATCTCTCAGAATATCATTCATAATTGGAGCCGCATTCTGCTCAATAGCAGCCATATTATCAGCACTCCGTGGAGAAAAATATATCTATGAACACGAAGTTATTAAAGAAAATGCAAAATCAGATCTAAACCTTAAAGAATTAGAAACAGATGAAAAATCAGGTTAAAATGGATATTATTAAGATAAATATTATTAGTCTTGTTAACGTGTGTTTTGTAAGCTAATATATTTATACCATTCCAATTTGAACCCTTTTCCTAATGCTCATCTCTTTAATCTGTAAATTTATTATTTTAGGTTAAATATAATATAAAATGAAAAAATAAATGGGGGTAATTTATGAAAAAAAATAACTCTCAATCAACAAAACCCCGACCCGAGCACGGACAAGGCGGACAGAAAAAGCACCCTGCTCGTAGGCCTCTCACAAATGCAGAGAAGATATTAGCGGTCTTGTTTGGGTTTGGTTTTATTTTGGGCTTTCTGTTGACTCCGTTGGGATTTGAGACTCGTATGCATGTAATACGGACCTTAGCGTTCGCAGGTTTCTTCATAACCGTGGGGTTGTTGCTTCCTATTGCTGGTTTGATTTCGCTATGGCTCCGAAGACCTAGGCTTGCCGGCATCTTGGCTGTAATCGACGCGGTGCTCCTTTTCCTAACCGCGCCTGCTGACCAAGCACTGTTCTTTTTCCCGGTCTCCCCTCCGCCTGCTGTTACCGTTGGTGAGTACATTCTGATCTTTGTGGGCATCGGATACGTGCTTTACGGACCAAAAGTCTATGCTGAGAACCGAACACGGGCTGTGAATCCCTATCGAGAACCGAACGAATAGCACAACTAGATTACGAGATAGTTTTTGTAAAATTTAGATGATGAATTAGAAATGGAAAAAAAGAGAGTGGAAATTATGGATGAAAATGGGAAACAAACTGATATCGGTGGCACGACGAACCTTGACTGGTGGCCGAACCAGTTGAATCTTGACATCCTGCGCCAGCATTCCTCTAAGTCCAATCCAATGGGCGAGGGTTTCAACTACGCTAAAGAATTCAAGAGTCTAGACTTCGAGACCCTTAAGAAGGACCTCCATGAACTGATGATGAAATCACAGGACTGGTGGCCGGCGGACTTTGGCCACTATGGACCTTTATTAATCCGCATGGCTTGGCACAGCGCCGGTACGTACCGTATCGGTGACGGTCGGGGCGGTGCAGGTCACGGCAACCAGCGTTTTGCGCCTCTCAACAGCTGGCCCGACAACGCCAACCTCGACAAAGCGCGCAGACTGCTCTGGCCGATCAAGCAGNNTTCAAGACCTTCGGTTTCGGTGGTGGGCGTGAGGACATCTGGGAACCAGAGAAGGACATATACTGGGGTTCCGAGCGTGAGTGGCTTGGAGACAAACGCTACACCGGTTATCGGGAACTCGAGAATCCACTTGCCGCAGTTCAGATGGGTTTGATTTATGTGAACCCGGAAGGCCCGAACGGCAACCCTGACCCGATCGCTGCAGCGCGGGATATCCGAGAGAGCTTTGGTCGCATGGCGATGAACGACGAAGAGACCGTGGCACTCATTGCGGGTGGCCATGCCTTCGGCAAAACTCATGGTGCTGGCGATCCGTCACTGGTAGGCCCGGAGCCTGAAGCCGCCGGTATAGAGGAACAGGGCCTAGGCTGGAAGAGCAAATTTGGTACGGGCAAAGGCGACGACACGATTACCGGCGGCCCGGAAGTTATCTGGACCAACACGCCAACGAAGTGGGACAACAACTTCTTCCGGAATTTATTCAGCTTCGAATGGGAGCTGACGAAGAGCCCGGCCGGTGCTAATCAGTGGAAGCCGAAGGGTGACGCAGGCGCCGATACCGTGCCGGATCCGCATGACCCGTCAAAGCGTCGCTTGCCAGGCATGCTGACCACCGACTTATCTTTGCGGTTCGACCCTATCTACGAAAAGATCTCACGGCGTTTCTATGAGAACCCGGATCAACTTGCGGATGCGTTCTCCCGTGCGTGGTTCAAGCTGACCCACCGCGATATGGGCCCGCGGACACACTATCTTGGCCCTGAGGTACCTGAAGAGGAGCTCATTTGGCAGGACCCCATCCCTGCAGTCAATCACAAACTGATTGATGAAAAAGACATCACCACCCTTAAAGGCAGGGTATTGGCTTCTGGCTTATCAGTGTCAGAGCTGGTTTCGACCGCATGGGCCTCGGCGTCCACCTTCCGCGGCTCTGACAAGCGTGGCGGTGCCAATGGTGCCCGCATTCGTCTGGCACCGCAGAAGGATTGGGAAGTCAA
>PMMV01000064.1:21089-22439 GCA_003162115.1 Methanobacterium sp. | reverse complement strand
ATAGTATAACAGGAGTTATTAATACGCAAACTCCCAAAATATGTATTTTACTCTGTTTTTGAATGAATTAACACCTAAAATTCTAGTATTTAATATAAAGGTCATGAATTAATCTCTTTAATATATAATAAAATATTTTTCTTTTTTATAATACGAAAGGTATTAATTTCTTTGTCTTTTTCATGTACTGAATATAATCGTCTCCAAATTCTGATATTAAGAACGTTTCCTCGATTTTTATACGGTATCCGATAGTTAAGCCGAATACCATTAATACTATGAGAATTCCACCCCATGTCTGTAATGCTGCTCCTATTCCAATTAGGATTAACAATATCCCCGATATGTGGGATGGCGAATGAATCGATATGGGCCATAATCTACTACCTTCTGGTTCTCATACACACTTATGTTTATAGTAAAGAAACACCCTAGGCTTAAATACCCCATTGTCGTATGAAAATGCCGACAACCATGAGTAAGACGCCAAGATAGAAGAACCAATTTGGCAACATAGCAATGTTAAATCTAGCCAATATGACAGGAATAGCTCCTGAGAGATCAAAGATATATATAATAAACGGCTGGAACGATTATATTTTCCCTTAATAGTTTCGCCCCTACTTCGCAACTTAGGGATAATAATGCCACCTATAACTTCTGAAAAAGCCCAAAGTATGAGTATTAACGAGAATATGGTTTGTTCAAAGTCTGTAGAAAATAAAGATATCATAATAGCTATATGAATTAATGATAAATAATTTTAATTCACTTGTAACAACTTTGATTATGTTTGATTCATTTTAATTTACTAAAAAAATAATATTAAACGGATACTTACTAGATTATAAGGATGTTACCTGCATACTTAACTGATTTGATCCCTAAAGGTGATGTGCGACCTGAATAAAGTTTAATTTGTTTATTTTTTTTCCAGGAGTATTGTAAATTGTTAGCAAATCGTGATATCTATGATTAGATGTCTATAAAATAGTATTATGACATATGATTTTTTTTATATCAAAATAGAGTTAAAGTGGTAATCATTCAATAGAATTAACGTGTAATCATTAAAAAAATGAAAAAATAAGGATTTTTATGTTCCTGTTTTGAATTTGAAAGTGTATGTAGCTAGTAAGTTGTTTCCTGCGATATCTTTGATTGCTGCTGCGGGTATGGTTACCTGGTACCATGTATCCACATTTCTAGTGGCAGTTGTTTGGATGTTGAGTGTGTTCCCGATGATTGTTTTGGTTATGGTTACGTATTTGTTGGTTGTGAGGTCTTTGATGTTTATGTTTTTGAAGTAGGTACTTGTTTTAATATTTTCACTGAATTTGATTTCTATGG
>PMMV01000064.1:0-21067 GCA_003162115.1 Methanobacterium sp. | reverse complement strand
GTTATTATGTTACGTCGGTTAGCACCCCATCTGTCGGTTGTTTCTAAATGTATAGCAGAAGATATCGGATTGATAGTGGACGTATAACCACTTCTGTAATAGCCTGGACCGTTTGGTACACTGACATATTGACCATTGGCCATTTTAAAGAGGGCCTCTTTAGTTCTCCCTCCATTATATATCACAAGACCCACATTACCATTAGGATCTTTGATAATAAAATGTCCCATCCCTTCACTCCTCAGAATACCATACGCACTATTTAATGTAGAGTGAGTTATATGGCCTGAAACGGAAGTTCTTCCTGCAAGAGCCTCGAGTTTTCTATTTAAAGAAGGTATATCCGGACCACCAGTAGCTACAATCCAACCGCCAGTTGAAACAATTGTATGGAAGAAATATCCATGAACAGTCTTATATTCTTTGATAGTATCTTTACCATACCATTTTGAACGCTTAATATAAAGATTTGCAGTATATGTCGAATCTCTTCTAAATGCAAATACATCATATCCCTTTTTAACATGCACCAAAACAGAACAACATCCACTACCCTTAATTATCTTAGAAGTTGATTTAGTGACTGCAACATTTTTAGAAGTAGAAACGCTAACTGTTTTCTTCATAGTCGTATTAGTCACATTAGATGCTGAAACAGCTCCCACACACAAAAATGCCGCGATTATAACAACAGCAAAGATAAAGAAATTTTTTTTCATCAAAACACCCACTCCATTAATATTATTACTAAATGTATTACAATTTGATCTATTAATTATATTTTATTAATTCAATCAAATAGAAAGGTTTTTAAGTAAAAACAGGATTTATAATCGTTTTTAACATTTGATTTTAGAATTATAAATTAAAGATTTATAAATTATTAGTAATACTTTTTAATAGAATTATATATCATATTTGTATTATATCCATGCTTATTTGAGTATGTAGTATACTGGTTTTCGATACAATTTTTTAGGGTCATAAATTTCCTTGAATTTCCATGTCATACTTAGGGTTCGTATGGACATTTTTTTTATATATAATGGTGAACTAGCATTTTCATAGATATCAGCCTCCCATAAACCCTTTCTACTCAGATATTTTTAAGCTTGAACCGTAGCTGATCTTCCCATCCTTCACACTTACCCCAACAAATTTTTTGCATTTGATGAATGGCAGAGGATCAGGGATCGCGAATCTATCAGGATCTGTAGAAATTTTTTTTGGAAAATATGATCCCAAAATAGATATTTTCTGACTAATATTCCTATTGAAATAATTATTATCCTTAAAAACTAATATAGTAGAATTTACTTCAATTTCAAAGGGACTTGAAGCAGAATCCACTGAAGTAATAAAACACTTAATATTTACTCCCGACTGTTTCTGGTAATTAGCATTTATGAGGTTCATTTTAGATTCAATAAGGTTTTTTATTACAATTCTACTATTTGAAATAGGATCACCATTTTTAATTGTATTCTCAATAATTTCTTTTAAAGCTTGTCTGGTGATAGGAGGAATATTCCTTTCAAAATCCCCTGAAATTTAGAAGGCACTGTCTGATTTAAGCATTGTATCTAAGGAATCAACTAAAACCATTAATAAAAGTATTGACGATAATATCATTAGAAATGATAATACCTCAAGTATGTAACCTTTGATATCAACAATCAAACCTTAATAATATTAATATTTATAATATTATTATTACTTAATTATATGTTTTCATACAATATTGGCTAAAGGTATGAAATTATCAAAAACAGTTAATTATCTTATTTGATATCCAATTCTAAGTAAGTTTAGTATAACTACATTTATGTTAATAAAAAAATTTAAAAAAAAGTAAAATATGGAGTTAAGATATATATAATTCGATTTTAACTCACTTTTATATATTCTACCCCTGTGCTTTATTACAACCGGATATTACTAATTTTTTTCTTTAGGTTCTTTTGCTTCCATATTTTCTGTTTTTAAGAAATTTGAAATATCCGTTATACTGTTCATTAATGGGGCAGGGAATATTATTGTTGAGTTTTTCTCGACAGCTATCTGGTTTAATACTTGCATTATTCTTAGTTGTAATGCTATTGGATGTTCTGATATTATGTCTGCAGCATCTCCCAGTTTAGCAGCAGATAAATATTCACCATCAGCAGCGATGATTTTAGCCCTTTTCTCCCTTTCAGCCTCAGCTTGCAATCCAATTACTCGTTTCATGTTCTCTGGAAGTGTAATGTCTTTTATTTCTACTGTAGTGACATTGATTCCCCATGGTTCGCTGTGTTTATCTATGATCTCCTTGATCCTTTCGTTAATTTTAGGTGTTACGGAGAGTATTTCGTCTAAGTTGAACTGTCCAACAACGCTCCTAACTGTTGTCTGTGCTATCTGATTTACTGCTCTAGTATAATTTTCAACTTCAACAACAGCTTTGTAGGGATCCACAATTTTAAAATAAGCAACTGCAGCCACATCAATTGAAACGTTATCCTCAGTTATGATTTTCTGGGATTGAATTGGCATAGTCACAATCTGAAGTGTCGGCTTAACCATACGATCAACTAATGGAATTAACAGTCTTAAACCTGGTTCCTTAATTCCTATGACCTTTCCAAGACGGAAAACAACCCCTCTTTCATATTGATTAACTATACGTATTGATAATCCTAAAACTATCAAAATAATAATGACAACAATAAATGTAGTTACTAAATCAACCATTTTTATAACCTCCAAACCATACATTCCTTTTCTCTACTGATTATATCATGTACTCCATAACATAAACAATTTTACGTAAAGAGTTTGATTTAGAAAATAGAAATGATATTTAATTTATTTTACACTTCACTTGGACTCAGTTTTGAGATAAGAGAAGGAATTAGAATAATTACTAATTTTTTATTTCAAATTTTTTTACTTAAATCCATATGGATTCCCTCTAGACCTAAAAACATTATTCAAAGAATATCAGCGATAAAAACAGCTGTAATATGTAACTTTATCAGTTAATGATTTATGGTAGGGGAAAAATGATTCTTGTTTTGTTCTCATTTTTTGATAAAAATTAAATAGAAAGTTATATATTCTGTGACTATATTATTATTAATAGTCATACAGTGTAAAGGAGATTTTGATTTTTATGCCTAAAGCTTGGAGCGAACGTGAAAAAGAACTTATCAAAAAAACCATGTTGAGTGAAGGAAAAAAACTTTTCGAAAAATATGGACTACAGAAAACAACTGTGGACGATATTGTCCATGCTGCACAGATATCCAAAGGTTCTTTTTACATATTTTATCAATCCAAGGAAGAATTGTATTTTGACATTTTAGATAGTGTCGAGCTGGAATTAAGAGAAAAAATATTTGAAAATGTTTTTAAACCGGGATTAAATAGACGAGATAGTTTTAAATTATTCCTTAGTCAAATGGTCGAAATATTGACCACCATGCCTCTATATGAGCAAATAAATGCAGCAAATTATGAATTACTCCTACGGAAACTCCCAGAAGAAACTTTACAAAAACATATGTATAGAGACCAAGAAAATGTAGCGAAATATTTTGTTGAATGGATGGATAAGAGTTGGATGAGGAAAGTTGACCTTGAAGCTCTGAATGGTCTTTTATTAGCTTTGATTCAATTTGTAATGCACCGAGAAGAGTTTGGTGAGAATTTTGAAACTACTAAAGACCTTTGGATTGATGCTATTTCTTCTTACCTCATAATAGACGACAAAGAATGAAAAAAANNTGAAAGCTGCTGACAACATATCACTGAGTGTACGTAAAGGGGAAATATATGGCTTTTTGGGCTTGAATGGTGCTGGAAAAACAACCACTATTCGAATGCTACTTGGAATGATCAAACCTACATCTGGTGAATCTTATTTGAAAGGTGAAAAGATCACTGCAAATAGCCATAAACTTTGGAATAGTATAGGCTACCTAGTGGAAATACCCTATTCATACCCTGAACTGACAATACGAGAAAACTTGGAGATTGTCCGTCGATTACGTCTTCTAAATGATTCCAGTGCAGTAGACGTGGTCATTGAACAACTTCATCTTGGCAGATATCAGAATAGAAAGGCAAAAAATCTGTCATTAGGAAATGCACAGCGATTAGGATTGGCAAAGGCCATCATACATAAGCCAGATATACTTATTTTAGATGAACCTGCCAATGGACTGGACCCTGCAGGCATTGTTGAAATAAGAGAGTTATTACATGACCTTGCGTTTAATAAGGGCGTTACTGTATTTATCTCCAGCCATATACTTAGTGAAATCTCAAAGATCGCAACCCGTATTGGCATTATCCATGAAGGCAGACTTATTCAGGAAATGGACATTGATCAATTGCATCAACTACGAAAACGAAGGCTATTAATTAATGTTGAGGATAAAAATGGTGCAATATCAATTCTGACAAAGGAAGGTTTTAATCCAACGATTACAGAAGATGGTTTTCTAAAAATTATCAGTGCAAATGCAATACTCCATCCTGAAAATGTGAATTCACTTCTGGTACATTCAGGATATGTGCCTAGTTTGTTGAAAGTTGAAGAAGAAGACCTTGAATCGTATTTCTTAAGGATAATTGGAGAAATGGATGTGATTAAATGAAAGAGTTATATGCATCTTTATGGGCAGAAAGTCTTAAAGTAAGAAAGTCACAAATCTTTTGGATTACACTATCTGCTTTTTCATTTGTTGGTATCATGGTAGGTTTGATGGTATTGGTTGTCAAATATCCAGCACTTGTGGGTCAATCTACATTGATTAGTGCCAAATCATCTTCTTCTCTTTTTATGGATAACTGGCATTCATATTTTGAACTATTAATTCAGCTTGTTCTAGGCTTTGGACTTTTGGGCTTTGGAATTGTTTCAGGTTGGGTTTTTGGTCGAGAGTATGTCGATCGTGTAGTTACGGACCTCTTAGCACTGCCTATCCATCGTTCCACGATTGTTATGTCAAAATTTATCATAGTTATTTTCTGGAGTTTCTTACTCTCGTTTACAATCTTTTTATTTGGAATACTTACTGGTTTAGCGGTAAATATTGCCGGTTGGTCTATTGGAATCACCTACCATTACTTTATCATCTTTTTGGGAGCTTCTATTCTTACAATACTGCTTTGTACTCCTGTTGCGTTTATTGCCAGTTTCACCCGTGGATATCTTGCCCCTGTAGGTTTTGTCATTGCTACGCTATTCATAACCAATATACTTCCAATAGGGATTCCCAGCATTATACCTTACGTTCCTTGGGCTATCCCAGCACTTTCTAGTGGACTTTTAGGGCCAAATTTCCCATATCCGGGTATAATCAATTATATAATATTATTTTCATACGTCATTTTGGGGGTAATCGCTACTCTGGCTTGGTGGCGCTTTGCTGATCAAACTTAAACAAAGTAAAATAATCATTTAATTAAAAGTTTTTCAAAAAGTGATCTAATTAATTATTTCGTCATGTTTTTCGTATAATTAATTTATAAAATTTTTTTATAAATTTTTTATCAAAGTCTGGAGCAAAATCATAAATAGGATTGAATTTGAACATTTTTATCAATAAGAACCCGTTCTTAGTTATATTATGTATATCTAATTATTCTTACCTAGTATTTTTTTAATTATCCCCATAGAATCTGGGAATAATGTATTTGTAAAATAATCTGACATCTAACAAATCCTCAGTAAATTAATAGTGTATACAAATAAATTCCAATCAAAAAGATAGACATAATTAATATCAAATAAATTTTATTTATTTATATAAATTCCAATAATAATATTAAAAAGAAGTATATACTTAACTATTTATAATTTAATAGAATCTATAAATATTTTATACTTTTTATGTTAAAAATCATATTCGATTTTGACTTTATATAAAAAAATATGGGATTTAATCGGTAAAAATTAAGTTAGAAAACGTTAAAATAACTTAGATTAAAGTGAGGTAACTATCTTAATATATAAAGAAAATTTAAATTAGATTAAATCAATGAATGTATTAACTATTAATATCGATCTTACAGAATGGATAAAATACGGTTTTTAACGAGATTAAAAAAAATAAAATTAAATTAATGAATTTACAATGAAGATATTTAAGGAGGTTCAATATGAAAGATATCGTAAGAGGTTGGCGTCATATCCAGCAGCGATACAATCTCATCGGATCAAAATGTTCCCAATGTGGAAGCGTTTTTTTCCCAAGTAGAGTTTTATGCCCTGAATGTAGAAGAAGGGGTAAAATAGAAGATTTTAAATTTAGTGGTGAGGGTAAAATCCACACCTTCTCAGTTATACACACCCCAACAGATGAGTTCAAAACACTAGCTCCATATGTAGTAGCAATAATCGAACTCGATGAAGGTGCACATATAACTTCTCAAATCGTTGACTGCAATCCAAAAAATGTTGAAATAGGCGACAAAGTTGAAATGGTTTTTAGAAAAATAAAAGAAGAAGGCGATGATGGAGTGATATCATATGGATACAAATTCAAGCTCAAAAACTAAAATTGGTGTATTGCTAGTTGGACATGGAAGCAGACTACCATACGGAAAGGATGTAGTTTGTCAGATTGCTGATATGTACAGAGAAGATGAAGACAACCTCGTTGAAGTTGGTTTTATGAACATGTCAAAACCTTCTATTCCCGAAGCAATAAACATTCTTGCACAAAAAGGTGCCAAAAAGATCGTTGTCACACCTGTTTTCCTTGCCCACGGGGTTCACACAACAGAAGATATCCCAAGAATTCTAGGACTCAATAATGGACATGACAAAGATGAACATAGNNAGAAGAAGTTAAAATTAATTTTAACGGCGAAATCATCTATACAGAACCTTTGGGTGCTGATAAAAGGATCGCAGATATAGTTAAAGACAGGGTTAATGATGCCCTCTAAAATAGATAAAATTTCTGATCTCGGGGAGAAAAAACTCATTAAAAGGCTTTTATTAAAAAGTCGTCCCCGAGTAAAATCTCTTTTTTTAGACGAATTTTCAATTAAAAGCCTTTCTGATGATGCATCACTACTTGATATTGGAGAAAACTATTTAATAGCTTGTTCTGATATGTTAATGGCATTTACACATTTTCCTGATGAAATGACCCCCTATCAGATGGGTCAAAAAATTGTAACAGTTAATGTGAGCGATTTGGCTGCTATGGGTGCAGATACAATCGGCATAATAGTTTCAATGGGACTTCCCAGGAACATGTTGTTGACCAAATTTGACCATATGGTTGATGGTATCTTAGATTCTTGTACCAAATATGGAATGGCATTAATAGGTGGAGACACCAACGAATCAAATGAATTAACACTTTGTGGTACTTGCATTGGGATAGTAAAAAAAGATAATGTCCTAATGAAAAGCGGGGCACGTCAAGGTGATATTGTTGCCGTTACAGGACCAATTGGACTTGCAGCTGCAGGATTTGAAGTCTTAATCCATCCATTTCATAATTTTGATGATCTTAATAAAAATACTAAAGATCTGGTAATAAAACACGCCCTTGAACCTGAAGCAAGATTAGAGGAAGGAATTATATTTGCAAAATCCGGTTCAGTAACTTCTGCAACAGATATAACCGACGGTCTTCTCAGTGAATTAGGTGAAATAGTCAATGAAAGCGAGTATAATATTGGAATAATCATAAACCAAGAGGATCTCCCCATACCCTCCGAAGTCTTTGAAGTTGCTAAAATATCAACTCAAGATCCAATTGAAATGGCTTTAACATATGGAGAAGATTTTGAACTTCTTTTAACAGTATCACCGAGTCTATTCAACGATTTAAATTCTGAAGTTACCCTTCACAAAATAGGAATCGTTGATTCATCAGGTGAGATCAAGATGATAGATAAGGCTGGAAATACAAATATAATAACACCACGGGGTTACGAACATATAAAGTAATTCCAAATATTCATTAATAAATTATTGAGAAAAAGCAAAATAAAATTCTATCAGATAAAATGAATCCATTTGGTGTTAAAATTGAAAAAAGAAGCTATTTTATACGATAAAATAGGTAAATCACTGAATTGTAAAGTATGTGAAAGGAGATGTATAATCTCAGATGGTAAGAAGGGATTCTGCGACATGAGGGAAAATATCAATGGAAAACTTTACACATTAAACTATGCCGCTGCATCTTCTGTAGCAGTGGATCCCATAGAAAAAAAACCATTATTCCATTTCTATCCCGGTTCAACTGTTCTGTCGCTAGGATCTGTTGGATGTAACTTCCGGTGTAAACATTGCCAAAATTGGAATATATCCCAGGCAAAACTTGAAGAAATTTCACTTCGTGAGATAATGCCTGAAGACGCTGCAAAACTTGCGAAAGAATATGAATGTAAATCAATTGCTTGGACCTATAACGAACCAACCATGTGGCTGGAGTACACTATCGACTCAGCTAAACTTGCCAAGAAAAACGATTTAAAAAGTGTTTATGTAACAAATGGATACATGACAGAAGAATCCCTTGAATTGATAGGACCCTATCTTGACGCTGCTAACGTTGATCTGAAGGGCATGTCAGAAGAATTCTATAAGGAACTCTGCGATGCACGGATGCAACCTGTTCTTGACAACATAAAAAGGATCTATGATAAAAAAATTCATATGGAAATTACCAATCTAATGATACCCGGTTACAATGATTCAGAAAAGAACATAAATGCCCTTGTAAATTTTATGGTAGACGAAATCGGTACTGAAGTGCCACTACACTTTACAAGATTCTTTCCTTATTATGAAATGAAAAATGTTCCTCCTACAGCCGTTGCCGATCTTGAAAAGGCATATAAAATAGCAAAGGATGCGGGTATGAAATATGTTTACATTGGAAATGTACCTTCAGGAATGGGAGAAAACACTTACTGTCACAGCTGTGGAGAGATACTTGTTGAAAGGGATGGATATCAGATAATGGCAGATAGTCTTAAGAAGGATAAAAAATGCCCAAAATGTGGAACAGGGATTGATATTGTTACATAATTAAGGAATTCTGTTCGTTATACTTGTAATAAGTAGAAAATAGGAGTAAATTTGAAAAATAGATAAAGTTCACTCAACAATTTTACTAACCCTTTCAAATTTCTCAATTTTACCAAGTAATTTAGTTGCGTCTACACCTACCTTAGTTGTTGTTCCATCTGGTGTTGCACGCGGATCAAGTGATGAACCCCGAGCCCCAGGGACAATTAATATATCTTCATCTCCTTTGACCCTAGTTGCGATTGCATATTCAATATCATCACCATTAAAGATGTCTATATCTTCATCAACTACGACACAATGTTTTAATGATGGGTGTGCTGCGAGAGCGGCCATTATAACATTTTTACCATCTCCAGGTGTCTGTTTTTGGATTGAAATTGCTGCATGGAGCCAGCAGCAGCCCCCATCTGTTAAAACTACATTTTTAATGGTTGGAACAGTGTTTTGAACTGCTTTAAATATCCTAGGTTCTTGAGGCAATCCTTGTAATAGTTTATGTTCGTTTCCAGCCGGCATTATCGCATGGTAGAGGGGGTTATCCTTATAATGCATTTTAACAATCTTTATTATAGGTTCCTGCCTTACAACATCGTAAGTGTCGGTTAGGTCTACGAAAGGCCCCTCAGAAGCTCGTTCATGAGGAATTATTTGACCTTCAAGGAGTATTTCACACTCAGGGACTTCCAGATCTACGTCATCACATTTTATAAGCTTCATTTCACCATTGTGGAAAGTGTTAGCAACTTCTAATTCGTCTGCTGTAATTGGAATTGAAGTGCATGATGCGAGAAGTGTTGCTGGATTCATTCCTATTGAAATTGCAATTTCAAGTGGTTTATCCAATTCTTCCGCCTTTTTGTAGTAAGTATACAAATTTCTTGGAACTATCCTCACTCCCAACGTATCTTTATCTTTTATTAGCATCCTATGTATTGATGCGTTTCTAACTCCTGTTTCAGGGTCCTTTGCTATTATCACTCCAGCAGTAATGTAAGCACCAGCATCTTTTTTGTAGAATGTAGGTACTGGAAGCTTGGCTAGATCTGCATCCATAGATGTTTGGAAGTTTTTTGAAGTTTTCTCAACATTCTCAATTTTAGTTGGATTCTCAGTTGCTTCAATTATCCTTGAAGTGATTTCAGAAACGTTTGCAAATATTGAACTTGCTATTTTTTCCCTTGTGTTACAAATACCTGATATTATACCCATATCACTTTCTTTAATGTTTTTGAAAATTACAATTTCTTTAGAATATTTCTTTAGAATATTTGAAACTTCATACTTGGTTGATATTTGTTCTTCGATTTTAATAACCTTAAAATCCTTTTCAAAGGTTTTTAAAAATTCTCTCATATTATTCAACTCCATTATGGTATGACTAATCTTGAAATATTAGGATAATAAGACCAGATATAATATTATGGCTATTTTATGGTTGTAGCAACATACATTACTATGAATATAACTGCTATGCCCAGGAGCAAGTAGTTGACATTGCATCCACATTTTACATCACATTGATTTTCATCAATTTTATTGTCCTTCGTCATTTTATCATTTCTCAAAAATTTGATTTAATTAACCCTGACAATTCATATTATCCTTAAACATTAGAAGTTCATGTTTTATCCTGTAATTACCCATCCCAAGCATTTCAGCAGCAAGTAAAGCAGCATTACCACCAGAATCAATTCCAAGTGTTGCTACAGGTACCCCAGGAGGCATATTGACCATTGAAAGCAGTGCATCCATACCATCAAGTCTTATTGCACATGGAACACCTATTACAGGTTTTTCCGTGAAAGCCACGACAGCACCAGTTACATGGGCTGAAAGTCCTGAAATGGCTATATAAATTTTAACAGCTTTTGTTTCTTCCATGTAGCTTTCAAATTTTTTAGGGTGCCTTATAGGAGACATAACAGTTGTAACATAGCTAATTTTCATTTTTTCCAGGAATAATGTTGTTTTCTTCGCAACCTTTATATCAGAATAACTTCCAGCTATTACTGCAACATCAGGATATTTCGGATCATCATAATCAGAGAGATTATCTTCATTTGAATCTTCGAGTTCATCTATTTCAAAGGAATGCCTTGAGTAATGGTTCCCTGTTAATTTTTCAGACAATTTTTCTTCATCCTTCTTTATTTTGAAGAAGAATTCTCTCCTCATTTTGGAAAGTTTAGTTCTAATAAGTGGGTCGTGTATACCAACCATCTGAGCCGCAAGTATTGCTCCATTTTCACCACGATCTATACCCACCGTTGCCACCGGTGCACCTACCGGCATTTGAACAGTTGCAAAGAGTGCATCAAGCCCACCAAGTTTCACAGATACAGGAACTCCCACAACTGGTTTATGCGTATTTGCTGCTATTATTCCCGGAAGATGGGCTGAAAGGCCAGCAATTCCAATGAATACTTCCACACCATTTGCTGTTGATTCTTCAACAATCTTTTTAACCTTTTCATGTGTTCTATGTGCGGATGCAACCCTAACATCATATGATATACCTAGGATTTCCAATATGCCTATAGACTTTTCTGCAACTTTAAAATCTGAAGCACTTCCAAGTATTACCATGACCTTTGGTTCCATATTATACCCCAATAATTATTTTAACTTTGAATAAAAATTAAAGAATTGAAATGTATACTAAAAATTATATGTTGAAGAGTTAATAAAGTTTCTGAGAGATATAAATTGAATAAAATTTAAATTTTATGAAATTTACTTAAAAAATATTAACCTACATTTTTAAGTCATGTTCACTTATAGAATATGAAAGGAAGTTTGAGGTGTAAGCTTGTGATATGGATCATCTTAATGTTTATTCTGTTATTATCATCAATTAAAACAGTTGGAAACAATAAAAATCTGACTGTATCAGTGATAATTCCAGCTTATAATGAAGAAAAAACAGTAGCAAATGTTGTAAAGGTAGTAAAATCCTTGAATTACATTGATGAGGTTATTGTTGTAGATGATGGATCCACAGATCAAACTGCACAATTGGCTTTGGAAGCAGGAGCAACTGTAATAAACCATATAAAAAACAGGGGAAAAGGTGCAGCCATACAAACTGGTTTCAAGAATTCTAAAGGTGAAATTGTTGTATTTATAGATGCAGATTTACACAACTTGACCAAAAATCAAATTAACAATATCATTAGACCCATAATGAGTGGAGAAGCTGATATTACTAAAACAAAATTTAAGAGGGAAGCTGGTAGGGTAACCGAGCTTACAGCAAAACCACTTTTGAATTTTTTCTTCCCAGAGATAAAATTTGATCAACCACTTAGCGGACAGTTTGCTGCGAAAAGATCCTTTTTAAACAAAATTAAACTGGAAGACGACTACGGTGTTGATGTTGGAATTGTTTTAGATGCTGATGTAATGGGAATGAAAGTTAAAGAAGTGGACATAGGAAAAATTGATCACGTTCTATCATCTTTAACTGAGCTAAATATTGTAGCAAACGAAGTTGTTAGAACTATAGTTGACAGGGCCACAGCTTATGGGCGGATCACTATGATAGACTCCCTTGGACAGTACATTAGAATGGAAATCCTCGGACTTTCACTTGCTTCCCTCGGTATCTTTGCCATATTCTTTATTAGGTTTATATCTTTAACAATTGGCTTGGTAATTTCGGGTATTGGTGTTGCAATTGCCCTATTTTATATTGTGAAGATCATTAGGATCTCATATAATGTTTTCTCAAGATCTGAAGGTAGTTTAAGAAATTTAAAAACTTTTCTTAAAATGCATTCGCCCATAATCGTTTCAGGATTGATACTACTAGCAATGATCACTACACTAGTAGGATCGGTTCATTTTGATGATGGCAAGATATCCATCGAACCTAATTCTAGAAACTTAATAATCTTCAATAACCCAAACAGTAATCAAACTGTCGATGTCAGAGGACCTTATACAGTTGATAGTGCAGTTGAAAACGAATATTCAAGTATTAGAATGCCAACAGAAGCTCTTGCTACATTGGAGCTTAACTATGGCGATTCAATTTACATTGACAATCAGAAATATGTACTGAACCAGACACTACCTGGTGAAGATAACATAATGAGAGTGCCATATAACGCAAGGAATGTAATGGGTCTTAATGTGGGTGATGTGATATCTGACGGTGATATCAGGAACAGATTCAATAATTTCTATGCTGAGAAAGCTCTCCCATTGTCTGGAAATACGAGTGATGTGAACATTACTGAAGGAGTTGTGATTAAAAATAATATGGATTCAGGTAGGGCTGTTGACATATTCATGAACAATGTACTAGTTTCAAGCACATCGGGTATAATGCATAACGGAACTTACACATTTTATATTAATGGAAATAAATACAAAACCATCAATTTCAATGAAAGCAGTACAAATAGCACTTACTACGTACAAGTTGGAAGTAACAGTTTTAAAATAGAAATTGGAGGACCTGCAATTTCAGATATGGAGTTTGCAAATTCTTCTAAAGGCAAATTTTTTAACTTTATTTACTAAAATCTGAATAAAAAAAAATATTTATTATAAATTAATTATAAACCTTCACAGCTTCCTTCAAGTCGTTGTAAAGTCCTAATGCCGCTAAAGCACCTATTTCTCCAGGTGCTCCAGTAACTTGGACTAACTGGACTCCTACTTCTTTAGCTATTTTTTCAGCATCTTCTACGGTCATCATGGACATTTTTGTGTCTTCAGCGTATGCCCGAAGCTTTTTAGGCACTTCAAAACCGTCAAGAACTGCTATTGCAGTTTTCTCTGAAAGAGTATCTTTTTTAAGGAGTTTACACGTCTTTTCGACCAGTTCATCCCTTCTTCCAGGCTCAGCTGCAAATACAAGAGCTATAGCAACACAATTTTGTGTTTTATTCGGATTATGTGGGTAGAGTTGACATGTTACATGATCTATGTACTCAAATCCCATTCCTGCAAGTTTTTTTCCAACATTATTTGCAAGGGTCCATGTTGCTCCTTCCTGTTTAGTGTCTGTATCGTCAATTCCTATAATCACCTTCTGAAGTTTTGGAGTTATCACTGCTGCTCTGCCGACTTTAGATCCCCCACCTATGTCGTATAATTCAACACGTTTCACTCCTTGTGCCATTCCTCTGCACATGGCCGCACCTACACCCGCTCCAGCAAGACCTGCATGTACAACCCTTACTTCATCACCTTCAACTGTAACCTCTTCTATTCCTGCAGCTGAAAAGCTCGGTTTGAGATTCATATCTGTTTTACCAACTTTTAGATGGTAAATATGCCTATCTCCATCTCTTTTTGAGTCAATTACAAGATCACTAGTTCGTTTATATTGGTAAACCATCCATTCAGAGCCTGCAACACAAGGATGATACTCAATTAGTTCAACTCTGTCATCATCCACCATAGTTAAGACCTTTTTGTAAGGCGCCACCCATGGGTCTTTAAATTTAGTTTTCAAATCATCGGGAGTTAATATTTCCATGAAAAGTCTCCAGAATATTTATCAATAAATTTCTAAACCAACGTTAATTGATTTTATTCATTATTAAATACTTTTAATAATTTAATTATCAACATATTTCCTATTTTATTATAAATTTTATATTTACAAAAAAATTCTGAAAAAAAATTAGGATGATTGATTTTACTGTAATCTTTCAACCATCTTAACGGCAGCCTCAACAGCACGTTTAGCATAGTCTACACGCTGGTGAGCCTCGAGTCGGGTCATTTTTGGACCGGTAATTCCAAGCGCTACTGGTTTATTGAAATCCAATGAAAGATCTGCTATTTTACGTGATGCGTGCTGAATAACGATTTCATCGTGGGCTGTTGCGCCTTCAATAACCGCCCCTATAGTTATAACAGCGTCTATATCGTCCTTTTCAAGAAGTTTTTTAATTGCAAGAGGCATATCAAAAACACCAGGTACTGCTATAACTTCTGTTACTTCGGATTCCAGAAATTTAGCATGTTCTTTTGCAAGTTCTAACATCATATGAGTTATATCATAATTGAATTCTGAAACTACTGCCCCAATCCTAACTTTTACCATTTATACCACCACACTCCTGCTTTAGAATAGGTTATCCAATTTTTTTTGTTATTAATTAGGATGAATATCCAAATTATATCCTGAAAATTTATTTTATAACCCTCTTAATGAGTTTATACTATAATGATAATACAATTGCTCCTGCAATAGCACTAAAGACCATTATAAGAATTATAAATATTGCAATGTATTGTGCCCTTTCCATTTTTTTATTCTCCAAAAAACTTAGAAATCTCCCTCAGAGTTTCTCCAAATATCTGTATTTCTTCTTCGGTGTTGTAGTAATGTAAAGATGCCCTCACTGTCCCCCCAAGTTCATAGGCCCCAATATGCCTTATTGCAGGGATTGCACAGTGATGACCACTTCTCACACATATATTTTTGAGTTCATCCAGTATTTTTGCAACATCATGTGCATTTACACCATCTATATTGAAGGCAACTATACCATAAATATTTTCTGGACTTCCATATACTATAGTGTTGTTTATATCATTGATCTCCTGGAACAACTTTGAAGTGAGTTTTTTGCTGTGTTTTTCGATCCTTTCCAAACCAATTCTATCAATATAGTCTACAGCAACCCCTAAACCAATAAATCCTGCGATATTTTGAGTGCCACCTTCAAATCTAGCAGGAACATCTTCAAAAGAGAATTCAGTCTCCGTAACGTCAAGAACAGTACCTCCTCCCAAGTTCATTGGTTCAAGTTTTTCTACTGATTGCTCACCGCAGTAAAGAAATCCCGTTCCAATAGGACCAAGCAATCCTTTATGACCTGGAAATGTGATAAAATCTGCTTTAGTTTCTTTCACATCCACTTTCATATGTCCAGCTGATTGCGCAGCATCCACCATATAGAGAACATTGTTTTCATCTGCAATTTTACCAATTTCATTAACTGGCTGTACAGATCCTATTGCATTTGAAACATGGGTAGTTGTTATGAGCTTTGTGTTGGAATCTACGGCTGATTCAATATCTGTAGGATCAACTACTCCGTATTTATCGGCCTTTATGATTTTTAATTTTATACCTTGCTTTTTTTTTAAATTTAGCCATGGAATAAAATTGGAATGATGTTCTATATTTGATAATATTATTGAATCGCCCTTTTTAAAATCAAGGCCATTTGCAACAAGATTTATTGCTTCGGTAGTGTTTTTAGTAAAAATTACCTCAGATGACCTACAATTAATGAACTTTGAAATTCGATATCTTGCATGTTCAAATTCTTTGGTAGATTTTACTGCCATTCTGTATGCTCCCCGACCTGTGTTTGAATTGTAGTTGTAGAAATAATCACACATGGCTTCCACAACGGGTTTAGGGGTAGGGGTTGTACTTGCTGCATCTAAATAAATTACTTCTTCAAGTAGAGGGATGTCTGCCCTAATATTTATAATGGCATCATTTTCCATTTTCATGCTCCAAATTTTAGTTTCAGAAATTTATTTTTAGTATGTTCTAATTTTCTTAATTTTAATGTACTAAATATATGATCCTAATTAATCAATACTGTATTAAATCTGACCATAAATTATAATTTGATCAAAAAGTTAACTAACCAATATTATATCTGATTCACTCCCTAGCAAACTTGGCACGGATTTCTGCTGCCATTTCCATGGTAGAAGCATTTCCACCCAAGTCATTGGTCACTATTTTTCCCTCGTTAAGAACATTTATTAAAGCTTTTTCAAGTTTTCTAGCTTCTTCGCTTTCATTAAGGTGGTCAAGCATCATAACAGCTGAAAGCACCATAGCAGATGGATTTGCTACTCCTTTACCTGCTAGTCTTGGTGCAGAACCATGAACAGGTTCAAAAAGACCATAATTTTCACCTATATTAGCAGACGGTATTAATCCTAGTCCCCCTACAAGTCCTGCTCCCTCATCAGAGAGTATATCTCCAAAAAGGTTTGTTGTAACTATTACATCGAACATATCGGGTTTGGTAATTAAAAACATTGCTGTTGCATCAACGTACTTGTCATCCGATTCCACATCACTGAATTCTTCAGCAACTTTGTAGAAATTATCCTTGAAAATTCCGTCGGTTTTCTTTAGTACATTTGCTTTGTGGACTGCTGTTACCTTGTTTCTATCTGTTCTTTCAGCATATTCAAAGGCGAATCTGCATATCCTCTCAGATGCCTTGTTGGTTATAACTCGAACTGCATTAGCCCCATCTTTTGTATACTCTTCAATACCAGAGTATAGCCCTTCTGTGTTTTCTCTTACTATTACAAAGTCTATATCATTGTATAGACATTTGGTACCAGGATACGATTTTACAGGTCTGAGGTTCACGTAAAGGTCAAGTTCTCTCCTTAGTTTAACAATAACATCTGCAGCCGATTCACCTGCAGCACCAAATAAACATGCCTGTGATTGTTTCACAATATTGATTGTTTCTTCTGGTAGAGGTATACCTGTTTTTTCTGCATATTCATCCCCTGCATTTGCAAAGGTGTATTCAAATTCAAGTTTAGAAGCTTCTAATATATTTATTATAGCTTCCATTACTTCTTTTCCTATTCCATCTCCGGGTATAACAGCTATTTTATACATTAAAACACCATTCTTCCTGTTTATTAATCTTTAAAATTTAAATAATTATTTTAATCATGAATAATTTTGAGTTATTCAAATTATGAATATAAGTGGTTTATTCTTCTTTTATCTCTTTTAGATGGTTTTTGAGGTAGTTTATCAAACCACCTTCTTTCATTATTCTCAGCATGAAATCGGGTAAAGGTTTGATTTCGAACTCTTCATCTGTGTCTAAATCCTTTAAAATACCTTTATCCATATTTATTTCTACCATATCTCCCCCTGAGATATGTCCTGAGATTTTCTTGGCTTCGATAAGTGGCAGGCCAATATTTATGGAGTTCCTGTAAAATATTCTTGCAAAGGATTCTGCTACTACAGCAGATATTCCTGCACCTTTAATTGCAATTGGTGCATGTTCTCTTGATGATCCACAGCCGAAGTTTTTGCCTGCGACAATTATATCACCTTTGTTTACTTTTTTTGAAAACTCGGGATCGCATCCTTCCATAACACATGCCGCAAGTTCCTTTTCATCTCTTAGTACCAAATATCTTCCAGGTATGATGATATCAGTGTCAATATCGTCTCCAAATTTCCAGACTTTTCCTTTCATAATGTAACCCTCCTTGAATCATGTTTTTTTATTATTTCTTATAATCCAATTTCAATTCGATCGAGGATCTGTGATTTTACCTTTGACGGCTGAAGAGGCTGCAACGGCTGCTGAGCTAAGATAAACTTCTGCATCAGAACTTCCCTGTCTCCCTTTGAAATTCCTGTTCGAAGTTGAAAGACTCACTTCTCCCGGACCAATAAGTCCGATATGTCCCCCTAAACACGGCCCACAGCAAGGATTGCATACAAGAGCACCTGAATCTACAAAGGTTTTTAAAAGACCTTCATCCATAGCTTTACTGTAAACTTCCCTTGAAGCGGGTATCACTAACATTCTAACATTTTTAGAAATATCCTTACCCTTTATAATTTTTGCTGCAGTTCTAAGGTCGCTTAAGCGTCCATTAGTACATGATCCAAGAAATACTTGGTCTATATGAGTTCCTTCAACTTCCGAAACGGGTTTGACATTGTCCACGTTGTGAGGACACGCAATCTGTGGCTCAAGTTCGTTTATGTTGATATGAATTGTTTCAAGGGATTGTGCATTGTTATCAGTTTTCATGATTTTGTAGGGTTTATTTGATCTACCCTTTAAATAATGGATTGTTTTTTGATCTGGTTCTACCAGGCCTGTTTTACCACCCATCTCAATTGCCATGTTGCAAAGAACCATTCTATCAGATATGGTCATATTTCTGGTTGTTTCCCCTCCAAATTCGCATGCCTTATAAGTTGCTCCATCGGCTCCTATTTTACCTATTATATTTAAGATGACATCTTTAGCAAAAACATTGTCCTGTAATTTACCTGTTATATCGAATTTTATAGTTTCAGGCACCTTAAACCAGAGTTTTCCAGTCGCAAAAACCATAGCCATATCAGTTGATCCTATCCCAGTTGCAAAAGCACCTAAGGCTCCGTGAGTACAGGTATGTGAATCTGTACCTACCACAACTTCTCCGGGTACTACATGTCCTTTTTCAGGGAGAACTTGATGGCAAACACCCTCTCTCATATCGTAGAAATTCTGAATTCCTTGTTTTTCTACAAATTTCCGCATTATCATATGATTGTTTGCTGCATCTATAGAATCCGCTGGAACCTGGTGATCAAAGACTATTACAATTTTCTCTGGATCCCATACCTTTTTAGTCCCTATTTTTTCGAACGATTCAACTGATAATGGTCCTGTTAAATCATGGGTCATAGCAACATCAATATTTGCCATTATTATTTCTCCGGCTTGTAATTCTTTATTACCTGAAGCTTTTGCCAGTATTTTCTCTGCCATGGTCATTGCCATTTAAATTCCTCCTTTATTAGAATTATCATCGAAGTAAATTTTAGAATGAAAATTTTTATCAATTGAGAATTGTGATTTTATCTACAATTTTAATGAAATTTTCAATCTCTTCGGGGTTTAAAATATTTATAATCTTCTTAATTGTATTCTGATGAACCTGNNTTATGCATTTTCATGATATTTTTACCCTTTTCAGTGAGTTTTAGGAAATAAAATCGTTTATCAGTATTTGATTGGATTTTAGTTACAATTTCCAGATTTATTAGTTGGTTTACTGCAATTGAAATAGTTGATTTTTTGAGATCTAGGGCTTTTGATATTTCTGAAACGCTTATCCCTTCATGTTTATCAATTAATTCAATGTAATACAATTGCCTTAGAGTGTATTCTTTCAAATCACCACTGAGAAGCTCTGTTTGAAATTTCTGCATTAGTTCGCTTAATTTATCCATTGATTCCACAAGTTCGAGCTCTTGATTCATTTTTCCCCCACCAAGAATATATATAGTTTTATCTAACTAACTACTATATTAATCTTCTCAATGTTCCAAAAAACAAACTATCTTAATATGATATTTCCTTAAAAACCTTGATTTTACCCATTAACCTTTAAAATGCATAACTAGAACAAAAAACATTCAATTCTTAAGAAAAATATTCTTTAGATTTAACAACCCAGACTAATCTTAAGATAAATCAGAATTTGATCGAGTAGTGGTGTGGATTATTTTCTTAAAAAAAAATATTTAATAAGATATTTATATTTAATAATACCAAACTTTTCAACTCATTTTTTTATTGATTAAATCTTAAACTTAAATATACATGGACGAGAAATATTGGAGTGAGGGAACCTAAATGAGCGACGAGATTAACCAGGAAATAAAGAACGAATATGAAAAGATAAAGGATAAAATCTCATTCGAAGACTTCTTAAAAAAAATGGAAGAAAGAAAGCACGATTACGAGGACGTAAGTTTCATGAGCGAGCTTGATATAGCACGTACAATTGTTGGTGAGTACATCAACGAAGAAAACAAACCGTTATCAGAAGCAAATGAAGCACATAAAATAGCAGAGTTAGAAACTGGTAGGGACAATATCAGCGTCACAGGGAGGGTTATGCACATCTCTAATGTGAAAAAGTTCACAAGTAAGAAAGGAAGGGAAGGTAAATTGGCTAATATGATAATATCAGACGACACCGGTGAAATACGGGTAGTTCTCTGGACAGAAAATATTAAATTCCTTAAAAAAATATTAGAAGGAGATGTAATTAAAATAAACAACGCAGAAGTTAAACAAGGATTCAGAGAAGATGAGCTACACATGAAACTGGATTCTACAATACAAAAACTGAAAGAAGAAGATTTTCAAACATTTCCAAAGTATGACGATAAAATAACCAATATTGCAGATGTAAAAGGAGACATACAGGTCAATGTAGTTGCCAGGATAGTACGTATTCCTA
>PMMV01000054.1 GCA_003162115.1 Methanobacterium sp. | reverse complement strand
GATTCACTTAGAAAACAAATAGAGTGGTGCTTCAAACACAGGTTAGGTCCTGGAAGCATACCAGTAATGGGAAGTAAAAGAGATATTAAAGGTGTTATAGCGCCCCATGCAGGCTATATCTACTCAGGACCTGTGGCAGCACACTCATACCATGAAATAGCAGAGGACGGATTTCCAGAAACATTTATAATACTATGCCCAAACCACACTGGAATGGGATCGGGAGTGTCAACCATGAACGAAGGATCATGGGAAACACCACTGGGACTTGCGAATATAGACTCAGAATTCGCAGATCTCATGATAAAAAATGCAAGTATGATAGATTCAAACCCTGATGCCCATATAAAAGAACACAGTGCAGAGGTGCAACTACCATTTCTCCAGTACTTCGATACTGATTTCCAGTTTGTTCCTGTGACCATGTGGATGCAGGACATTGAAACATCTACGGAAATCGGTAACTCAATACAGAAAACAGCCAGTGAACTTGGAAGGGATGTGGTTGTAATTGCAAGTACAGACTTTACACACTACCAACCCCAAAATGTAGCCCAAACACAGGACATGCAGGTAATCGATGCAATAAAGGCCATGGACGAAAAATTAATGATAAACCGCGTGGCACAACTAAATGTCAGCATGTGCGGATACGGACCTGTAGCAGCTACTATGGTTGCCACCAAGAAAATGGGAGCAAAAAACTGTGAAGTACTTAAATATGCTACAAGTGGCGATACAACAGGAGATAAAAGCTCTGTAGTGGCATATGCATCAGCAGTGTTTAGATAAATATCAAAAAAAATCGTATAAAACCTTTTACACTGAAATTTAAAGTATCAAATTTGATATTATAACTTCTTCAGGAATTCATGATCATAATGTTAAATCCAAGGCATGTTACTGCATCGGCACCAGGAAAAACCATCCTGTTCGGTGAACACGCAGTAGTCTACGGCAAACCAGCCATAGCAGCAGCTGTTGACAGAAGGGCTTACGTTTCGATTAGAAAACGTGAAGACTTACGAACTCATGTAAATGTTGAAGAACTCGGAGTATCAGGATTCCTGAACCTTGATAAGGGCAGTATAGAAATTGAGAAGGGAGAAAATAACAGGAAAGGAATACTGAAATACGTACTCAGAGCACTTAGAAAGATAAATGCAGAAGATGGATTGGAAGTAACCATAAACATCGACATACCCATAGGTGCAGGACTAGGATCATCTGCAGCTGTTACAGTTGCAACCATACAGGCCGCAGCTGTATTCAATGATATCAAACTTACAAGGGATGAAATATCAAAACTCGCACACCAGGTAGAACTGGAGGTACAGGGTGCAGCAAGTCCCATTGACACAACACTCAGCACTCATGGAGGGATTATTTACCTTTCAAGGGATGCTGAAGAAACCATAACCCTGGATATAGACTCTGAAATTCCAATAGTTATCGGCTACACATCCAAAAGAGGTAACACAGGAAAGTTAGTAGAATCTGTGAGGCTTAAAATGGAAACTCACCCACAGGTAATGATCCCCCTATTCAATTCAATGGAGGCACTTACCAACGGTGCAAGGGAAGCTCTGACAAATGGAGATCACGAGATGATAGGCGAGTTCATGAATATAAACCATGGACTGTTAGATGCAATAGGAGTTAACACCCAAGAACTGTCGAAAATGGTTTTTGAAGCTCGTAAAACAGGAGCGTTAGGATCGAAATTAACAGGAGCCGGCGGTGGCGGAAGTATAATAGCATACTGCCCTGGAAAGATCCAAGAAGTTGTAAACTGTATAAATGAATTTGAAAATGCTTTCAAAGTAAACATATCAAGAGAAGGCGTGAGATTAGAATGATCTAGGGTTTTATCAAAATAAAATTAAAAAAAATGGGATTTATACGATCTATACAATTAAAAGATTAAAGGACTTAAAATGTATTTAAATAATAATATTATGGCGGTTGGTTAATTGATAATCTTAAAACTCGGGGGAAGCGTTATAACCCGTAAAGATTCATTAACTCCAACTTTGGATTCATCAAACTTAAAAAGGATCGCCAGAGAAATATCAGACTCATCATATAATAAATTAATAGTTGTGCATGGAGCAGGTTCATTCGGACATCCATATGCCAAAGAATACGCAATTGGTAGTAAAATAAACTCATCTGAAGAATTTGTAAAAAAAAGGCAGGGGTTCTCAAAAACACAGAACTCTGTTAATAACCTCAATCAACTGGTATGTCAACACTTGTTAGAACAAAAAATTCCAGCGGTCTCAGTACAGCCTTCATCATTTATACAAACACGTAACAAAAGGATAATAAAAGCAGATTTGGATCTAATAGCCAAATATCTGGACCTTGGATTTATTCCAGTATTGTACGGTGATGTAGTTCTTGACGAGGACGATAAAATTAAAATGGCAGTACTTTCAGGCGATCAGATAGTAAAATATCTTGCAGAGAATCTCAGGCCCGAAAAAGTTGTTCTAGGGTCGGATGTAGATGGAATATATAACAAAGATCCTAAGAAGTATGCTGACGCATCTCTTATGAAGGTAGTTACTTCCCACGAAGATCTTGAATCAGCAGACAGTACCCAGACAGTTGATGTAACAGGCGGTATGAGCGGAAAGCTCGGTGAACTACTTGAATTAGCTAAAATTGGCATTGAATCAGAAATAATCAATGCAGGTCANNAAAAATGAAGGAAAGAAAATGATTTCAAACAGAAAATTAGAACATTTACTCCTGTGTAAAAACTGCAATGTTGAATACAGGAAGAAAACAGGATTTGAGGAGATAGAACTCATCCACAAAGCTCTTCCAGAGGTGAACATGGAAGATATAGATATTTCAATAGATATCTTAGGCAAAAAATTAGATTCACCATTTATAATATCTGCAATGACAGGCGGACACCCAGCAGCACTAACAATTAACAGAGAACTTGCAAAGGCAGTAAACACATTAAACATTGGAATGGGTGTTGGAAGTCAGCGTGCAGCAGTTCAAAATCCTGAACTGGTCCCTACATATTCAATTGTAAGAGAGGAAGCACCGTCAGCATTTCTTATTGGTAACATTGGTTGTCAGCAGATCGAATTTGCAGAGAGATCTGTTGAAATGATCAAAGCAGACGCACTTGCAGTACATTTAAATCCATTACAAGAAGTTATACAGCCGGGTGGAGATGTTAATGCAAGTGGACATATTAAGGCAGTAGAAGAGATATGCAAAACACTTAAAGTACCTGTTATAGCCAAGGAAACCGGTGCAGGTATCAAGGCCGAAGATGCTGTGGCCCTTGAAAATGCAGGAGTCAGTGCAATAGACATTGCAGGTGCAGGCGGCACAAGCTGGGCAGCAGTTGAAACGTACCGTGCCAAGGACAGGACCATGGGAAATGTTTTCTGGGATTGGGGAATACCAACAGCGGCAAGCACTGTAGAAGTATGTCAATCTGTTAAAATTCCAGTAATATCATCAGGCGGTATAAGGAGTGGATTAGACGCTGCTAAAGCTTTGGCTTTAGGTGCAGATGCAGTAGGGGTAGCACTGCCATTACTTAAGGAAGCTTATATTGGCCATCAAGCCGTAATTAATAAAATTAATAAATTTAATGAGGAACTCCGCGTTGCAATGTTCCTTGTTGGAGCATCAAACATAGCAGAACTTAAAAAATCAGCCCTTATAATAAAGGGAAATACTAAGGAATGGCTCAATGAAAGAGGCTTTGAAACAAAAAAATACGCGAGGAGATCATAGAATGAGCGTTGAAATTATAGCTGTCGGAGGATACGAGGANNGTGGGCAAAAACATGTCCGCTGTAAAGGTGGGTGAAGATGTCGTAATATTTGACATGGGAATACACCTGGACAGAATCCATATCCATGAAGACACAGACATAGCGAGAATGCATAGTTTAGACCTTATAGAAAGGGGAATCATACCAGACGACACTCTTATGAAGGATGTAGATGGTAAGGTAAGGGCAATTGTTTTTACACACGGTCACCTGGACCATATTGGTGCAGTTGCAAAACTCGCACACAGGTATGAAGCACCCTTAATAGCCACACCATATACAATGGCATTAATAGAGAAAACCATAAAGGGCGAAAGGAAGTTCAAGGTAACAAACCCACTTCACGTACTAAATTCAGGGGAGAAGCTTCAAATATCTCCCGATATAACACTTGAATTTGTAAGAACAACTCACAGTATACCACAGACAGTTACACCAGCACTTCACACATCAGAGGGTATAATTGTCTACTCTAACGACTTCAAATTTGACAACCACCAGACACTTTCACCGCCACCGGACTACCAGAGATTCAGGGAACTGGGACGAAAAGGAGTTCTGGCATTGATTGTAGACACAACCCGTGCAGCAGAGGATGAACAACTAAAAACTCACTCTGAAAAGGTTGCAAGGTTAGTGTTGAAGGATATAATGGAAGAACCATTAAAAGAAGATACTGGAATGTTGATAACAACTTTTTCATCCCATATTGAGAGGATCCAGGCCATCTGTAATATTGCAGATGAGAGTAATCGTAAAATCCTCCTTTTAGGAAGGTCTATGGAACGTTACTGTACCATGGCTGAAACCATGGGAATACTAAAACTTCCAGACACTGCAAGTGTATACGGAAGTCCAAAGGCTGTTAACAGGGCCCTTGCACGGGCGGATGAAAACAGGTCTGAATACGTACTGGTTGCAACAGGACACCAGGGAGAACCAGATGCACTTTTACCAAGGATTGCTAACGGTAAAACCATGTTCAATGTTAAGCCCGGTGACAACGTTGTAATCTCAGCATCGGTTATACCCAACCCAATGAACATAGCCAACCGTAACCTTATGGAGAGAAGGCTCAAAGGAAATGGTGCCAGGATATTCACCAATGCACATGTCTCTGGCCACGCAGGTAAGGAAGATCACCGTGACTTTATTAGAATGCTTAACCCGAAACATCTTATACCATCCCATGGAAACCTGAATATGCTTGCAGCATACACAGAACTTGCAGAGGAAGAAGGTTACAAATTAGGAAACGATATACACATATTACGTAACGGACAGGCACAGGTGTTTAATGGAGGAGTTTGATGGAAGTAGTTGATATTTTAAAGAAATACTCTAAAGACATAGATGTGGAGATAAAAAATTCTTTGGGCACAGTTGATCCCGAAGAACTTCAAAAATCAACTCAACATCTCATAAAAGCTGGTGGAAAGAAAATACGCCCCTCCCTTGTTGTTTTAAGCTCAGAAGCAGTGGGTGGAACTGCAGAAGTAGCAATTAAAACAGCTGCTGCAGTAGAACTGATACACACTTTTTCATTGATTCACGATGATATAATGGACAAGGATGAGATGAGAAGGGGAAAACCCTCTGTACACGTACTATGGGGAGAGTCAATGGCAATACTTGCTGGAGACACCCTCTTTTCTAAAGCCTTTGAAACTGTGCTTGAAACACCAGTAAATAGTATTTCATACGAACGTGTTTTAAACGCCCTTAAAACTGTTGTTGATTCATGTATCAAAATATGTGAAGGCCAGGCATCTGACATGTGCTTTGAGGGTAACTTCGAGGTAAACGAAGACGAGTACATGAACATGATCTACAAGAAAACAGGAGCACTAATTGCAGCCGCAACCCGATCTGGTGCAATACTAGGTGGAGGAAATCCTGAGGAAGTAGAAATACTAACAGAATATGGAAGGCTTATAGGGCTTGCATTCCAGATACAAGATGATTATCTCGATGTTGTTAGCGAAGAAGAGAATCTTGGAAAACCTGTTGGTAGCGATATCGTGGAAGGAAAAATGACTTTGATGGTTGTACATGCACTTTCAAATGCCTCAGATAATGATAAAGAAGAGTTAATATCCATATTAAAGGATAGTGAGGATACAGATGTTGAAAGAGCTATAGAATTATTTGAAAAATATGGTTCAATTAACTACGCCCGTGACATAGCCATCAAAAGTGTGGAAAACGCCAAAAATCTACTTAAAACACTGGATGAATCAGAGGCAACAGTTTCACTGGCAATGATAGCTGACTATGTTCTTCAGAGAATCCACTAAGAAAATTTTATTACTAAATAAATTTTCATTTATTTCCTAAAATATATCAATTTACAAATTTTTTTTAAATAAATCTAAAATTTAATAAAATTCTATTATTATTCAATCAAACTTTCAATTCAAAAAAAAAAGAAGAATTCAGATAATAGAGAAGGATTTTAACATCTTATATTACTGGAGTGGTTTTCTATGAGTAACCTTGAAGAAATTGTTTACAAACATACACTGATAAATGCAGTGAAACATAAGGGAAAAGCCAATAACGGTGCTGTTATGGGTTCAGTTATGGCAACCCATGCTGAACTTAGAAGTGAGGCGAAAAAAATTGCTCAAGTTGCAGCTCAAATTGTATTAAAGGTTAATTCAATGGATCCTGATCATCAGAAATCTGAACTTGACAAGTTGGGTGGAATGAAGNNTTAAGGTTTGCTCCAAATCCATCCGGTCCCCTACATATAGGACATGCAAGGGCTGCTGTACTTAACAAGGAATATGTTAAACGTTACGGAGGTAAGCTTATTCTAAGGATTGAAGACACAGACCCTCGAAGGGTGGACCCTAAAGCTTACAATATGATGGAGGAGGATCTTAAGTGGTTGTCTGTTGAATGGCAGGAGAAATATGTTCAAAGCGACAGAATGGAAATATACTACGAGTACGCAGAAAAACTCATAGAACTCCATGAAGCATACATGTGCACATGTGAAGGTGGTGACTTCAAAAAACTCAAGGACGAATCAAAACCGTGCCCATGCCGTGAACTACCTGTTGAACACAGCATGAAACTCTGGAAACAGATGAAAACCATGGAAGAGGGAGAAGCAGTCCTGAGGGTTAAAACAGATATAAAACATAAAAATCCTGCAATACGAGATTGGGTTGCAATGAGGATTGTTGAAGCTGAACATCCAAGAACCGGAAATAAGTACAGGGTTTATCCAATGATGAACTTCTCAGTTACTATTGACGACCATTTAATGGGTGTTACACATGTACTAAGAGGTAAGGATCATCTGGCTAACAGTGAAAAACAGAGGTACCTGTACCAACACTTCGGATGGAAAGTACCTGTTTTCATACACTACGGAAGGCTTAAAATGGAAGATGTGGCCCTCAGCACATCCAAGGCGAGGCAGGGAATTGAAGGGGGAATATACACANNTAATGATGGAGATAGGTCCTAAAATATCAGATGCAACTGTGAGCTGGAAGAAGGTATATGGACTCAACCGTGCAATACTCGAAGAAACTTCAAACAGGTACTTCTATGTTGCTAACCCACACATGATAAAAATTGAAAACCTACCTGAAACAGAAGTAGGTATTATTCAGCGACCTTTACATCCTGACTATCCTGAAAGGGGTAATCGAGAACTTCCATTTGGACCTAAACTCTATATTACAATGGAAGATTATAAAAAAACCGGTGATAACAGGATTTTAAGGCTCATAGATGCTGTGAACGTAACTTTTAATGGTGGGAAAACTGTTTACCACAGCACAGACCTTGAAGAAGCAAGAAATGTCAAGGCCATGATTGTTCAGTGGGTGCCTGTAGAAGGATCCCTGAGTGCAGAGCTTGTTATGCCCGATGCAACGGTGAAAACTGGTTTTATAGAACCGTATGCATCAAATCTTAAGGTGGACGATGTTGTACAGTTTGAAAGATTTGGATTTGCACGTTTAGATAAGGTAACAGATACAAAACTAGTGTTCTACTTCGCACATAAATAATATAAACAGAAAAATGAGATTTTAATATAAAAATTGATTTAATAATATAAAAAAAATGTAAATGGGGTTTAATAAAAATGTCTGTTAAAATCAATGAAAACTACCTGCTTTTGAAGAGCAATTATATATTCGCTGAGATCAACCGCAGAGTTGATGAATTTCAAAAAGAGAATCCAGATGCCCAAATAATAAAAATGGGGATAGGAGATGTAACAAGACCTCTTCCTAAGGCTGTTGTAGATGCATTTGAAAAATCAGTACTTGAAATGGGGCAGGCAGAGACATTTATGGGCTATGGTCCAGAACAGGGCTACAGTTTTCTGATNNCCGGTATATGTTGACAGTAATGTAATGGCAGGACGAAGCGGACCAATGCAGGACAATGGACGTTACCAGGGAATTGTTTACCTACCATGCACTGCCGAGAACAACTTCATACCCGAACTCCCAGAAACACCGGTAGATCTCATATACCTATGCTTACCTAACAACCCCACAGGCACAGCCTTGACAAGGGAAGAATTATCCAAATGGGTTGAATATGCACGTGAAAATAATTCAATCATTCTATTCGATGCAGCCTACGAAGCATATGTAACTGAAGACAACATACCCAGAAGTATCTATGAAATTGAAGGTGCAAAGGAAGTTGCAATAGAATTCAGGAGCTTCTCTAAAAACGCAGGTTTTACAGGTACAAGATGTGCCTTTTCTGTTGTACCTAAAGAGATCATGGCATTTGATTTAGATGGAAATACACATGACCTGAACTCATTATGGAACCGAAGACAGACCACCAAATTTAATGGTGTATCATATCCGGTGCAAAGAGCAGCAAAGGCTGTTTACTCACCAGAGGGGCAGAAAGAGATCAAGGAATCCATTACGTATTACCTGAACAATGCAAGTATAGTCAGGAAAAACATGGAAGAAATTGGTTTGAATGTCTACGGTGGAGTGAACTCACCATATATTTGGGTTAAAACGCCTGAAAGCATGGATTCATGGGAATTTTTCGACCTGCTCCTTAAAGAGGCCCACGTAGTTGGAACACCGGGTGTAGGGTTCGGACCAAGCGGTGAAGGTTACTTCAGGTTAACAGCTTTCAACACTCTTGAAAATACCATAGAAGCCATGAATAGAATTTCAAAGCTGTCTATCTAATCCTAAATTCATTTTTTTATTTTCTATATTTTTTTTTGATAAATTAAAGAATCTCTTCAAAATAAATAAAATTTTATTTAACTAATTTTTTGAAATTTTCCTGAAATAAATCCTAAAACTAGCTATACACTACGAATTCAATTGTAGATTTACTAACATTATTAGTAATTTAAAATAGATCAATTAAAATCAAAAAAAACAATTTATATGAAATACATAAAAAATGTTGCATCAAAATTTAACTTTAAGATCATTATGTTAATTGAAAGAATATTATTGAGGTAATTTTTAATAACTAGCAAGGAAAATCTATTTCATAAGTAGTGGAGGTGTCTTTATGGAAAGTTTAAATTATTATCATGATGAACGGATGGATAAGATGTTTAAGCTAGTTAAACAGCCGAAAACTCTTAAAGATATTGATATTTCTGAATCATTCATTAAAAACTTGGTTTTAAAGATAATATCCACCTACGGAATCATCAGAGTGAACCAGATACATGATATCACAGGTCTTCACGTCGATATTCTGGAGGAAATTCTACAGAAACTAGAAAGTGATAATATGTGTGCTCAAACAGGTGGAAGTTTCATGTTTTCAAGTGTTGAGTATTCTATAAATAAATCTGGTCATGAAAAGGCTCAGCAGATGATGCAGGAAAACCCATATATTGGAATTGCCCCTGTAAGTTATGATGAATACTACACCATAATGGAAGCCCAAATTAGTGGTCGATTTCCATTAGACATCCCTAAAGAAGTAATTCAAAATGTAATGAAGGATGTTGTGGGTGTAGAAGATGCCAAAAAAACTTTGGTAGCCTCTTCAATTGGTGGTACAGGTTTTTTCATTTACGGAGCTCCAGGAACTGGAAAAACATTTTTAAGTAGTAAAATGTCGAATATGCTACCTCCACTTTTGATGCCCAAGTACATAGAATTCAGTGAAAGTGTTATACAATTATATGACCCAGATTTTCATATGAAAAGTCCAGACCAACCTGAAGATCCTCGATGGGTGAAGGTTTCTGCCCCATTTGTATTCATAGGTTCCGAACTTACAATTAATAAGCTGGAAACACTATTCAACCATGAAAAGGGAGTTTATGAAACATCACCAATAATTAAGGCCAACGGGGGAGTTTTACTATTAGATGATCTAGGAAGGCAGAAAGAAGACCACAACGCTATTTTAAACAGATTAATTGTACCCCTTGAAAACAAGAGAGATGTAATATATATAAAAGGATCTCCTGTAATTGTCCATACACAGTTCATACCCATACTTTCAACCAACTTGAATATTAACATAGTTGACGAAGCGCATCTCAGACGTGCTCCAATGCATATTTTGTTATCCCCTCCAAGCCCTGATGAAATTGTTGAAGTTTTTAAAAGGAATTTAGATGAACTTCAGGAAAAATATGATGATTCAATTCTTGAAAGATTTAGAAATGTTTACATTCCAATTTCAGATGGAGGAGAACAGTTAAAACCTACTTTTGCACACGCAAGAGACATAGCCCACATTGCACAGTCCATTAGAATAAGAAATGATGAAGAAGTTATCACCCCAGAAGTGCTTGAAGAAGCTCTGGACGCTCACATATTGATAGCAATGCAGCGAAAATACACTCCTGAACTCTTTGAAAAGGTAATGAGCCAGAAAAAATGAGTTTAAATTTATTTATGATAATTTAGGCGTAAACCCCCCCTAAATTATGGAATGAATTTACTTAATGCATTCTTTAACTCTATTAATTTAGGATATTATTTTATATTGATTGATTCAAAAAATTAAGTAATGTACTAATATTTTTTTAGAGATAATGTGGGGATTAATCCGGAGATTGAGATCAATCCCAAGGTCCACGTTACAATGAATAGAGGTAACAAGCCAGTTCCGGATCCTATATGAAATATTTTTAACATAGTCTAAGATTAAAATATAAAAAAAAATTAAAAAAAAAGATTAGTTTTTCAAACTCACATAATAATTGATTATTGAAGTTTTCTTTGACTTAAACCGTTGATATGCTGTTTTACTTGTTTTTACATACTTATGTTCAGTACCTACTTTTTTACCGTTGAAATATCCACTATCTGTAACTTTCAGGTGGTGATAATATACTTTTTTGTATTCAGTGACATAGGTAACTCGGTAGGAATTGACCCAGTGACCAGATGGGATGTATTTATTATTAGCGTTGTANNTGGTTTTTACTGAAATATTTCAAATACCAATGATAATAGTATTGCACGTCACCACTTGTAACTGTTTTACTTCCTACATTTTTAATAGAATACGCACTAATAGGTTCAGCCATTGCCAATCCACTAAAAGCCATCACAGCTACAAACACCATCAACATACTCACAATCTTCTTCATTTTATCTTTTCCCTCTTTTTATTATTGAAATTCAATTGTTAAGTTGCTTTGTATTTAGTTTTTCTCATCATTAGTTATAGATTTTTTGGTTATTGTAAAGTAAAGTGGCGCAATATATAACTAAAGGAAACATTTCAAAATTTTCCTGGTCCATTAATAGGATATTTATGAAAACAAGGTTTTGAAGAAAAGGTTAAATAATTGATCCTCACATAAGTTCATGGGTTAAGACTTGTACTAACTTAATAAATACTATTTGGAAAACCTTTCACCTTTCATTTGTGAGGTGTTTATTAAACAGTTCACAAATATAAAAGAGGTTAGGATTTAGCTTTAAGGAGAAGTTCAGATGACATGTAACGTATTAGTTGGCGGAGGATGGGGCGACGAAGGTAAAGGTAAATGTATCACCTACCTTTGTTTCAACGATAAACCAGATATCATAGCAAGAGCGGGTGTGGGGCCAAATGCAGGGCACTCTGTTGAATTTAACGGCGAGAAATATGGATTAAGAATGATTCCATCGGGTTTTGTACATACAGGAGCAAGACTGCTTATAGGGGCAGGAGTACTTGTGGATCCTGAAGTTTTCCACTATGAACTCGATTACTTGAACAAGTATAAAGTGAAGGGAAGGACTTTTGCAGATTTCAGGTCTGCTATCATAGAACAGAAGCATAAGGATCAGGATAGAGCTTCAGATTATCTTTCAAAGAAAATAGGAAGTACCGGTAGTGGATGTGGACCAGCTAATTCTGACAGAGTTATGAGAGTTGCAAAACTTGCAGGTCAAATTCCAGAGATGGAAGGTTACACAGCAGATGTTCCAACAGAAGTCAACGAAGCACTCGACGATGGCAAAGATGTTTTTATTGAAGGATCCCAAGGATTCGGATTATCACTCTACTATGGTACCTACCCATACGTTACAAGTAAAGATACAACCGCCTCTACAGCAGCTGCAGATGTGGGTATCGGACCAACAAGAGTAGATGATGTTATAGTAGTATTTAAATCTTACATTACACGTGTTGGAGAAGGACCTTTCAAAACTGAGATAACACAGAAAGAAGCTGAAGCGTTAGATATTGAAGAGTACGGCACAGTCACAGGTAGAAGACGTCGTGTGGGCATGTTTGATATGGACCTTGCAAGGGAATCATGCATGATAAACGGGGCAACACAGATAGCTCTCACATGTGTAGACAGAATATTCCCACAATGTGAACGTATTAAAGATTATTCACAGCTCTCACAAGAGGTTAAAAACTTTGTTGCAGAAATAGAAGGAGAAACCGGAGTTCCTGTAACCATAATATCAACAGGACCAGACCTTGTAGACACCATAGACCTCAGGGAAGAACTTCTCTAAATAATAAAAATTCTTCCCTTTTAATTCCTTTTAAAATTACTTTATTAAGGTATAAATCTATTCATTTCTATAAAAAAAAAACCCATTTAGTAATAAGATCAGGATATAATAAGATAGTTGAAATGTTAATTTAAAAATTATTCTAAACAAGTTCTATTTTAATCGACCAAAATGTAAAATGGAGAGTTAAAACGTTGGACTTATTTTATATTTATGACAGTATATTTATTATTGGAATTTCCCTTTTTGTAATCTGGATAATGTGGTCAGCAGTGATAGGGGCTGGTTTTGAGCCCACATCAAAGAGGCTTGTAAAAAAAATGCTTGAAATGGCGGAAATTGGCCCCAAGGATGTTTTATACGATCTTGGTTCTGGAGACGGTAGAATTGTTAGTGAAGCCGTGAAAAGTTATGGTGCCAGGTCAGTTGGAATTGAAGCAGATCCTATACGAGTTTTATGGTCACGTATGTTGTTATTTTTTTATGATATTCAAAATAAATCAAAAATTAAATGGGGAAATTTTTTTAATCAAGATATCACTGAAGCTACAGCAGTAACACTTTTTTTAGGGGGTAAAACCAATCAAAAACTCAAAGATAAACTTGTTAAAGAATTAAAACCAGGAACTCGTGTCGTATCATATGTGTGGAAATTTGATGGCTGGGAACCTACAAAAGTTAATTATACTGATAGGATTTATTTATATATAATCGGTGTTAGCAACATTTAAATATTAATTAATTTTATCCTAATTAATGGATTAAAAGAGATGTAAAATAATGACTATTATGAATACAAATATAAACCATGCTGTACTAATGAAAACTCCCATATAATAGATATATTTTTTTATATCGCTTAATGAGGTCAATGGATCGGATATTTCTAATCCCATATAATTTCCCGTGTATTTTTGGAGGAATATGAGGGCGAAAACGAAAGAAAATGCCATTATGAGAGAATTATTTACAAAACTAATTACGAATCCAAATAGGTTCGTAATTACCCAGATTAGGAATATTACTAAAAATGATGCGAAGTAAAGTCCACATATCCCATAAATTTTCTTTATTTCTGCAATTGTATTGATTTTTTTATTAGTTTGTAAATAATAGAATAGTCCAGGCAATAATATTGAAAATGCAGCCAATATAATAAATGGTATAAATTTATATGCCACAGCAAAAGTTAATGGAAAAATTGTGAATGTTAAGAGTATAAATGCTGAATTGCTGACGAGATTTTCTATGTTATAAGATTCCATCTTTATATCTCGTTTTTTCAAATAATTATGGGTTTTTTCACGTTTTATATTATCATAAATCCCCAGTGCTTTAGATTGTTTTTGTTTTTCTAATTCAAAATTTTTAGTAGTATTTTTTCTATTATATCCTAATTTTCCTCCGCACTGACAACTATCAAAATCCTCTATAGATTCTCCTTCTTGGAGTTCATAGTATCCACCGCACTTTTCACAGATCAGATAAGACATAATTATCACATCTTTTAAGGATTTACAATACCATTACTAATTAATATAATATTAATATGTATTATGATTATTTAAGTTTATTGAAGGATTATTAATAAAATAATAACAATAATCAATGATTATCGCCAATGTAGGTATAATGGGGCATAATATTGAATATTAAAATACTACATATACTTCTTTTAGGAGTTAAAGGAATAATAATTTTATTTGTAGGTATTAAATTCTTTTAAAGGCACTATTAACAAATATGGATTAAATGTAGACCATGTTAAAGCTCAGGCAACTCAATTATCTAGTGCTGAACTTCAAAAGAATGTGTAAAATATAGCTGCAATTTGTATAAGATCTTTTTGATGAATTTTATTACTAAATGATAAAATAAACTTAGAATAAATTCAATATAGGTTCTAAATAAGTAGTATTTTACCAACAAACCTCAAATCCTCACTTTTTTTATTTTATTATTCTTTAGTTGGTTTTTTAATTTTCAGTAGATATTTAATATAATAATTTGAAGATCATAAAATTTATTAATCTATAATNNAAAGAGTTAATAGATAAAAATACATTTTTAATTCATTTTATAGATAAAGATAGTGATAGTATTGGTGCTGATAAATCAGAGGAACTTAAACTTTATGAAACAGATGACGATAGTGAAATTAAGATGGCTATACGGGTTAATGCTATTCCACCATCTGTGTTGATTGATATTAAACTTAAATATCCACCAAATTTTTATAATCCCAACTATCATGAATTGTTAGATAATAACGAGAAAAGATTCCAAGATTATTATAATAAAATAATGTATAGTAATCAAATTGACTGTAATGAAACATGTGAATCATATACCAAGGAATCGATAGGGAAATAAATAATTAAATCCTTAAAACCGTTATCCTTTTTTTTTATTCAGCTTTTCCTATCCCTACAGTAATATTCCAATATATCTGATGATGCTAAATTTGTTTTCCTTCCAAACTTTACAATCTTTACACTTACATTTTTTTTCAAAATTGAGGTCATGACAGGTTGCTTTATCTATGGCACAGTATAGCCAGGGAAACTCTTCAGGTTCAAATAGTGGGATAGCTTCCAATCCCTTAGCTTCGATTTTTTGAATCTTTCCTGTTCTATCCTTTGCACAATCACTTCGGGTTTGGACATCACACTTACAACAAAGAAGACGAAGTTGTGGATCATGATCTATAGCAACCTATCGTAATGCAACCAATAACCGTTTTCTTTATTCTGAATCGCTTAATCAAATTGTCACTGCATATACAAAGTTATAGTAAGGATATACAACATATCCAATTCATATACTAATAAAGGAAACATAGCTCAGGTGATAAATTGTTTGATATATTAATATTGATAGTTCTTTTGATTATTTCATTGATTATAGTTATAAAATCTGCAGATGTATTTGTTGATAATTTGGTCAGATATTGGCGGGGCTTTGGGAATATCTCAGATAATATTGGGAGTTACTGCTGCAGCTATTGGAACTTCACTACCAGAGTTTGGATCAGCAATGATAGCATCGCTTTCAGGCAGCGTTGATATAGGTGTGGGTACTGTAATAGGTTCCAACATATGGAACATTGCAGGGATATTAGGTATTTCAGCCATTGCTGCTGGAATAATACGGACAGATTCAAGTGGAATTAATCGTGATGGTCTGATGACACTTGTTACAGGGATAATACTTATATTTTTCATGTTATTTGGAGATATTAACTGGACTGCGTCTGTGGTAATGATAGCTCTTTATATATTCTACTTATGGCGTTTAATAAAGAGTCAAAAAGAATATAAAGAAGGAAAAATTAAAGAAGAACTAACCTATGAAAGCCGTGAAAAAAAGCCTATTGATAAGAAAAAGATTGGTTTTGTAATTTTAGGTTTGACCGGTTTGATAGTGGGCTGCAGGATTCTTGTTTACAGTGGAGTTGAACTTGCAAGGATTGCAGGAATACCTGAGATGATTATGGGACTTTTTACCCTTGCAATTGGAACAAGTATACCCGAGCTGGTGGTTACTTTATCTTCTGCGATGAAAGGTTTGCATGAACTCTCTATAGGGACAATACTTGGAAGTAATACTTTCAACATACTCATAGGTATAGGAATACCTGCACTGTTCATTGATATACCTGTTGAAAAACTTTCATTAACCTTCGATGCCCCTGTGATGATCTTTGTAACAGTTCTGCTTTTGCTTCTAGTAAAAAGGAGTGGTAAACTCACCAGAAATGGGGGAATAATATTACTGGCTACCTACATTTCATATGCTGCAATTAGATTAACTGTACTGGTGTGATAGAAAAATGTATGAAAAAATATTAGTTGCTACTATGGGCGAATACATGGATGAAATAATTGAACATACGTTGGATACTATACATGGAAGAAAAACAGAAGTCATAGGATTATATGTGGTAGATACTTCAGTACCATTTTTAACACCTAAAAAGGTAAAAGAAATGATGACTAAGAATTAACAGAACGCGGTAATGGAATACATCCACAACTTCGCAATATTTTTTTTTTTATAATAAATTTTCCTTAAATCATGACAAAAAGATTCATATATCTTAAGGAGGAAATATACTTCCGGTGGTAATTAAGTTGATATATTTTTTTATAAAATTTCTGAATTGTTTAATGGAGAATGATTTTGAATGGATGAATATGCTAACTGTCCCAAATGTGGATATAAAACCAAATTAGACCATAAATTAGAAATATTTGAATCCAGAGATAATTCAGAACTTATTCACATAGGAAAATGTAGGATATGTAAAAGCATAGTAAAAAAACGTTACCCATTAACAAAGGGTGATCCGACATGAGCAAAATCATACACACCAAAGATAATGGTCTCATGGAAAAAGATTATGAAAGCATTAAATGCATTATATGTGGATATTATTTAAAACAGAGCAAAATAACATCAGCATATATAAATGGTAAAATATCATTACATATATGATGACTAACTCAAGAATACAACTTTTCATTAGTTAAATACAAAAATAGGAGGATAATCATGTTTATTGAATAATTTAGATAAAATAATTGGAATGGTTGGTTTGATTATGGGAATTGAATTAATTGCAATAGCGATTTTCACGGTTTCAATTTTGTACTTCAGGAGTCCAGTAGTCGCTGGAATAATTGGGAACTTATCCAGTCTAGGAATGATGTTGGGTACCATTTTTGTTTTTGTGAAAAAAGAAATGCATTAATCTTTGATACTTAAAAATTGTCACAGGTTAAGTAAAAAAATTGCTTCTTATCCTTTTTAATTAATTTTCAAGTTTTAATTTTCCTTTGCTTTAAAGTTCGTTTTCTGTATTTGCGGTAAATAAATTCTACTAAAAACGCTGTAGTTGTTACTGTTACTAATAATTCAAGGGTTAATGGTGAGTTATAGATTTGGTAATAGATTAGTATGGTTAATGCAAATAGGCAGCCTATTATGGCTAGCCAGATGATGTATTTGTTAGCGTTGGTTTGTTTATGTACTTTGAGGTGTGCGAAGTTTACTCCGGCATAGATTATTAGGAATAATGCACTGCCCATTAAAGCTACGCTGCTCAAGTTGAGGAATATTGTGAAGAGGATAACAATGGCGCTGGTGATAATTAAACCTTCTTTGCCATCTCTCCAGGCGGTTCTATTGAAAATTTTAGGTAGTTCACCTTTTTTTGCCATTAGATAACTTACATTAGCCCCTCCGTAAAGTGTGGCATTAATTGCAGATGATGTTGAGATTATAGCTGCTATGGCCATTATTGTAAATCCTATTGTTCCTGCAAATGGTTCTGCTGCCACTGCAAGGGCGTAATCAGCTGTTTTAGCAATCTCAGGAATTGGAAGATTTCCCACTACCACCAAAGAGACAAGTACGTATATCAGCATCACTAGTACAACTGCGATGTACAGTGCTCGGGATATGTTTTTTTCAGGGTTTTTTATATCTTCCGCAGTATTTGTGATTAAACCAAAGCCTTGATATCCTAAAAATAATAATGCAGATGCTGTTAATATGTTAGTAATGTGGGGAAACTGTGAAATTGTTAATAGGGAAGGTTTTATGAAGAACAATCCTACTAATGCAAAAGTTAACAATATTCCTACTTTTATTCCAACAATTACTATTTCTGATCTTCCCACTACCTTAGGTCCCAAAAAATTGATGGACGTGAAGATTAGGATAATTAGAATCGCCAGAATAGTAACAGAGAGTCCTGATTGACCCATAGGTAGGAACGTAGCAGCATAACTTCCAAATGCCTCTGCATAAACACTCAGGGCAAAGATGTAGCCAATCCATAGAAGGAAATTAAATCCACCACTCAGGACACCATCACCAAATCCTCTGACTAGAAATTCTACTGGTCCTCCTGCAGATGGATATCTTGTAGCTAATTTGGCATAGGAGTACGTACTGAGAAGTGCAATAGTACCTCCAATAATAAAAGAGATGTAAACTACATTACCGGCTATTGTGGTTGCAATACCCAAAATAGAAAAAATACCTGCCCCGATCATACCACCTATCCCAATGGCAACGGCAGACCAAATACCAATAGG
>PMMV01000051.1 GCA_003162115.1 Methanobacterium sp. | reverse complement strand
ATATCTAACGAATTTAAACCTGATGAAATTATTGTAGGTCAAGGATATATTGCAGCATCTTCAAAAGATGTTGCTAAAGAATGGATAAAGATAATAAGGGCGGTTCTAATTTTTTATGATTCTAAGATTGANNTAATATCAGGGAGATTTTCAATTGAGGGATAAATGTGGTATTGTAGGTGCATATTCTCGTAATAAGTCCATAAACATTTCTCGCCAGATATACTATGGTTTGTATGCTCTGCAGCACAGAGGACAGGAATCTGCAGGTATATCAGCTTACAATGATGGCGAAATATCAACCTTCCGTGGTATGGGTCTAGTTTGTGATGTTTTCAACAACGGAAACATGGAAGGAATGGATGGACATGTGGGCATAGGACATGTTAGATATTCAACCACAGGTAAATCAAAAATAGAAAATTCTCAACCATTTTTCAGTGAATTTGACTCAGGAACAATTGCAATAGCTCACAATGGAGATATAATAAACTCAATGGAACTACGATGTGAACTAGAACTTTTGGGATACAAATTCAAATCAACAACAGACTCTGAAGTAATATGTCATCTCCTAACAAGGGAACACTCAAAAATGGAAGAAATGGTTGATGTGATTCGAAACGTCACAAAAATGCTCAAAGGTTCTTATTCTCTTGTAATACTTGTAAATGATGATCTTTTTGTTGTCAGAGATCCAAGCGGTATAAAACCACTTTCAATGGGCAAAATGGATGATTTAACATTGGTAGCTTCAGAAACTGTAGCTTTTGATGTTGTAGGTGCCAATTACGTTCGTGATGTTGAACCCGGTGAAATACTGCATATTAACAAAAAAATTAAAAGTTATAAAATTCCTGATGAAGAAAAACCTAGAAGGGCCCACTGCATGTTTGAATATGTTTATTTTGCACGTCCTGACAGCATATTAGATGGAAAATCCGTTTACAATGTTAGATTAAACATTGGAAAGGCCCTTTCACGAGAGTTCCCAGCGGATGCTGATGTTGTCATGCCCGTACCCGATTCTGCAATTACGGCTGCTATAGGTTACTCTCGGGAATCTGGACTAGGATACGGCGAGGGCCTTATTAAAAACCGTTATGTGGGTAGGACATTTATCATGCCCACTCAAAAAGAACGTGAAACATCTGTAAGGCTTAAGATGAACCCAATAAAATCAGAACTTGAAGGTAAAAGAATAGTACTTGTTGACGACAGTATAGTAAGGGGAACAACCTCAAGATCCCTTGTGAAAGTATTAAGGGAAGCAGGTGCTCGAGAAATACATTTACGTGTAGGATGTCCGCCTATAATCTCTCCATGTTACTATGGAATAGCAATGGCAACAAAAAAAGAGCTTATAGCTTCAGATAAAGAAGTTGAAGAAATAAGAAAAACACTAGGGGTAGACTCATTGGGGTACCTAAGTTTAGAATCTCTTATTGACTGTATTGGGATTAAAAACGGAAACTTATGTGTAGGATGCCTCACTGGAGAATATCCAACTTCATTGCCCGATAATATCGAAGAATACGAGGTAAACCGTTGTTAAATTGAAATTATATCCGATATCAAATATTATTTTTAAGTTAATTAACAATCTTGGTGATTAAAATCGTTGAACTTCTTTCACCTGCAAGGGACATGGCTTCACTTTATTCTGCAATCAAAAACGGAGCAGACTCAGTTTACATAGGTTTACAGAGATACAATATGAGGGCTAATGCGGCCAATTTTTCAATTGACGATCTTGAAGATGCTGTAAAAATCTGTCAGGATTCAGATGTTCATCTTTACGTATGTATTAATACAATGGTTAAAGAAAGTGATTTAGTTGAATTAAGAAATTTAATGCCCTTAATCAAATCATTAGGTGCAAACGCAGTCATTGTATCAGATCTAGGAGCACTTAAAATAGCCCGTGAAAATGATCTTCCAGTTCACATGAGTGTACAGGCCAATTTATCCAACAGCGAGGCTTTGAAGGTTCTTCAAGAACTGGGTGTTTCAAGAGCTGTACTTTCAAGGGAAAACTCACTTAAAGAAATAGAAGAAATTGCAAAAAACACAAAAATGGAGATTGAAGTCTTTGTACACGGTGCAATGTGTGTTGCAATTTCAGGGAGATGTTTTTTAAGCTCCTATATGTACAATAAAAGTGCAAACTGTGGGGAATGTCTTCAACCATGTAGAAAAGAATGGAAAATAATATCAGAGGACAAAGATGAACTGGTAATGAGTGGTGGGTTTGATTCAAATTTTCATGAAGATCACACAGTATTTGTAGATTCAAAATCTGATAAATCACATATATTCAGTCCAAAGGATCTCTGCATGCTGGAATATGTACCCGAACTAATAGAAGCAGGAATAAACGTGTTTAAAATAGAAGGAAGGGCCAAACCTGCAGATTATGTAGCAACTGTAACAAGGATCTACAGGGAAGCTATTAATATTTACGAGGATGGTAAATGGAATTCACCGGACCACCAGCAAAAAATCAGAAAATGGAGGACAGAATTTACCAAAGTGTTTAATAGAGGATTTGATACTGGATTTTTCTTTAGAACACCACATGAAACCAGCACATCTAACCAGGCAACACATGTCAAAAAAGACGTTGGTGTGGTAGTGAATTACTACCAGAAGGTCGGTGCAGCTGAAATAAGGCTTTGGGAGAATCTTGAAATTGGTGATGAAATAATTATACAGGGCAACACCACAGGATCGATATTAACTAAAATAGGATCAATGCAGGTGAACGGAAAAAATATAGACAAAATTTCCAAGGGTCAAAATGTAGCAATTCATGTCGAAGAAAAGGTAAGACCCAACGATGCAGTATATAAAAGAATTGAAAAGAAAGAATTATTAGAATAATTATTTTTTAATAAACACGCAATGTAGATACAGTTATAACAAAACAAATGTAGTAGGAAAATCAGAGATAATGTAAAATTTCACTAACACAAGATATCTTTAATAAAGACATTTGAAATGGTTAATAATCAATAATATGGAGTCGATTTGATGAAAATTGAAGATGCTATGAAGAAGGATGTTATAAAATTTAATGAACTGGATAAAATAGTCGATGTAGCACAGAGTTTCAGGGACAATAAAATAAGTGGAGCTCCTGTTGTAGACGAAAATAACAAGGTTGTGGGAGTGATCAGTGAAGGAGATGTAATGAGACTCCTTGAAGTACATTCACCAAAAATAAACCTCATACTTCCAGCACCACTAGACTTGATTGAACTTCCATTGAGAATGAAATACGAACTCGATGAAATTGCAGAAGACATGCAGAGGGCAGGATCAACTGTAATAGATCAGATTATGACTAAAAAAGTGGTTAAGATAGGTCCTGATGCTTCAATATCAGACGCAGCAGAATTAATGGATTCACGCAAAGTCAAAAGACTTCCTGTGGTTAATGATGATGGTAAATTAATAGGAATAGTTACCAGGGGGGATATCATAGGCGCAATGGTGAGAGGGGATGAGTAAAACCAAAAAAATTGCAATCTATGGAAAGGGTGGAATTGGAAAATCCACCATAGTATCAAACATTGCAGCAGCCCATTCTCAGGATAAAAATGTGCTTGTAATAGGCTGTGATCCTAAGGCAGACACAACCCGTACATTGGTGGGTGAAAGAATACCCACAATACTCGATATTTTAAAAGATAGGAAGGATGCATCCATCGATGATATTTTGTTTAGAGGATACGGTGAAGTGAGATGTGTTGAATCTGGAGGTCCTGAACCTGGAGTTGGATGCGCAGGAAGGGGAGTAATTGTAGCCATGAATCTCCTGGAACGACTCGGTGTTTTTTCAGATGATCTTGATCTAATAATCTACGATGTGCTCGGAGATGTTGTGTGCGGCGGATTTGCTGTACCACTTCGTGAAAACTTTGCAGACGAAGTTTACATAGTCACATCAGGCGAGTATATGGCCCTATACGCAGCCAACAACATATGTAAGGGAATAAAAAAACTTAAAGGCAGTTTTGGTGGTATCATCTGCAACTGCAGGGGAATTGAAAATGAGCTTGAAATTGTTCAGGAGTTTGCTGGTAGGGTTAACAGCAGGATCATAGGGGTCATACCACGAAACGAGATAGTTCAAAAGAGTGAAATCGATGCTAAAACAGTTTTAGAAAAATTTCCAGATTCAGAACAGTCAGAAGTTTACAGAGAACTTGCCAAAGCCATATATGTAAATCAAAAATTTGTAATTCCTGAACCAATGGATATAGATGAGTTCGATGAATTTTTCAGGAAGTATCAGTAACCATAATAAAAATAATAAATAATTAAGAATCTTGATAATTCTCATTATAATCTATTTTCCAGGGATTTTATTTCCTTTAAATTATCAAATTTATTAGGTTCCAACGATATCCTTTTAAATGAATTAATACAGACTGCAGTGGATTCCTCTAATTCATCAAAGTAGAACAGGTGGGAATTACATTTACAGTCCGAGCATCCGAAACAACCAATTTCAACTCCTTCTTTGGATACCTCAGCTGCCAGGACACATTCCCATTTACCTTCATCAACTGCAAACACGATCTCCTCTATTCCTGCATTAGAACTGTTTAAGAGGTAATCAACATGCCAGAAAAGTTTTTTATTATGACTTAAATGTCTTTTTAAACGACTTTCCAGGGAGTTAAGTGCAGAACCAACGTAAATATAATAACCCCTTCTGAAATTAATAGAACCACGTTTACCAATTTCAATAGTTGTATCTTTTCTTAAATATATTATAAGACAGTAAGTACCCTTTAATATTATTTTTTTTGTCATTTAAACCTTTATAAGTTTATTTCTAGCGTATATGAGTAAATATTTGAATTATTACGTCTTAAATTTATTCCATACTTATAATTATTTCTTTACCAGATTCAAGTGCTTCAAATTTATTCTCAAATACATTTTTAAATATGCACATAGCATCTAAGCCATTGCAATGGCCGAGGATCAGGTATTTTGGATCATATTTTTTTAGTTCTTTAATTGTTTTATTAATAATATCTTCACTTGCTGATACAAGATGAGTACCACCAATCACAGCGTAAACATCATCGTTGTTGAAAAATTCCACCACAGATGAAACAGTATTTACAACACCTCTGTGTGCACATCCGGATAAGATCAAAAGTCCTTGATCTGTTTTAATAACCAGCACTACTTCATCTTCAAAATTGTCTTTAAAAAACTTTCCATGATCTTTAATATAAAATGATGGGTTTATCTCTTCAAAATCATTATCTAAATAAATTTCAGAGAATATAAAGATATTGGGGGCAATCTCAGTAGTTTTTGAAATTAGTTGAACCTTTGTTTCAGATTTATTTTTTTGATCTTCTTTCAAAACGTGGTTATGCTTAGTTTTTAAAACTTCATCTGTTCCAATAAACTCCATTTCATCATTTCTCAAAATATATTTGGGTAAAATGGCTCTTTCGTGCATAAAAATATCTGCAGAGCTATTATTCATTATGTAAGACAGCCCGCCTGTATGGTCCTTGTGTCCGTGGCTTAAAACAACAGATTTAAGACCTTCTAATCCATTTAGAAGTGTAAGATTCTTTTTTAAAACTTCAGGAGTATTCCCCGTATCAAATAGAACTTTTTTACTTTTATATTCGATTAAAATAGAAAGACCGTGCTCAGCGTAAAATTCTGATGAAAATTTTGCGGTATTTTCTATAACACAAGATATTTTCATTATTATCAACCTCTAACTATTAATTAGAATTTCAATGTAAAGTTTATATCGGATTTAAAGATAAGTATAATGTTTAAAATTTTGATTTAATAATTATAATTTAACATTTGTAGAAATTTGTTAAAGTAAACATAATCCATTCTAGAAAAAATTTTGAAGATCAAATGTCAATATATTAATAGGAAGGTTTAAAACATGGAGTACACTTTTTTAGTAAGGGGACACCCGAATATAACATCAGAACATAAAACAACCCTGGAATTAACTAGGGATACTGATATAAGTAAAAGAGCAGACTGCATAATTGGGGTTAAATCTCCCGTGTCAATGGATAATATTCCCGAAGAAATATCCAACGCAATCAAGGAGGATAATACGCGTATAAAAATTAGACTAGAAACTGAAAATGCTGTGGATGAGATAAAGGGTAATGGACATTCTGAACTAACTCTTGATCANNATTCACCAATAAATTCCTGGTTAATAAAAAAGAATGTGAATTACAATTTATTATATTAGTTGAAATATAAAAAAAGATGAATACAATTTTTTTTATATTTAAACAAAAGAGTGCAGGGGACGGGATTCGAA
>PMMV01000042.1 GCA_003162115.1 Methanobacterium sp. | reverse complement strand
CACCATTACTTCCGGCGGTGTTACTTGTGAAAGTAGAACCACTAACTGTTAAAGTTCCATCGTTAGCTATCGCACCACCATTATTTGTTGCACTATTACTTGTGAAGGTACAATCTGTAACAGTACACGTACCGGTACCGGTATTACCAATAGCACCACTATAAGGCGCACTATTTCCGGTAAAAGTACATCTTGTAACACTTAAAACACCTTCATTAGCTATAGCAGCTCCAAAACTATTTTTTACAAAGTTTTTGAAGATTATGTTGTTGAAGTTAACAGTGTTTCCTGGGTTAATATAAAAACCCCAGTTGGTTAAAAGACCGTCGATNNGTGGCTGTTCCACCGTTTAATACATCAAAGTTTAAATTTTCATTGATGGTTATTTCAATATTGCCGATACCACTGAATGTAGCTCCATTTTCGAGCATTATTGTATCGCCAGCTTGTGCAGCATTTATTGCATCCTGTATATTTGTAAAGCTATACCCTGCTGGATATATTCCTCTAGATACAGGAACTCCTCCATTATAAATTTGAGGATCTGATGAGGTTGTATTTTGATCTGTAGATTTGATTGATTGATTATTATTAGTTTTTGTCTGATTGTTAGAGGTTTGAGAATTGTTTAGAATTGATGAATTGGTTACAGTCTGAGAATTGTCATGTGTTTGTGATGCTTGATCTACGCTTGTTGCTGTCAGATTTCCTGATGAGTTATCGGCTGCAGATGCAGCACCAACTATTGCAAGCGTAAATATAATAGCAAATATAAACATTTGAGCTGTTCTAATATTTTTTTGCACTTTTTCACCTCCTTTTACAATGAATTATTAATATCATAAAACAATCTTAATAATGTTCAGGAAAAAAATAATAATTTATCTTACCCTTTCATTCAAAATTGCCTTATAATGAAAGATTTTAATGATTAGATTAATATAATTTTGTATAATGTTTTTGTTATTGTGAAAAACGGCACAAAATCCAATTAAACCCATAAAAATCCTTTTTTTAAAACGGTTAATTCACTTGAATTTAATATAAAATTTAAATTAAACTATTATTTTACATTTAAAGGATTTATTAAATACAAAAATAGTCAATAATATATCTTCAAAAATATCTCATATTTTTTATTCGGATTAAATTGCTATTAAACAAAAAAAAATCGCAGGATTATATCCATTTTTAAAAAAAAATAGGGGAAAAATAGGATTAAATTGCGTATTTCCTATTTTCTGATTAGTTTTTCATTTTTGGCAGTACAATTCCTGTGAACAACATGACTACTGCTAGGATTAAAGCTCCTATTGGTAATCCTGTATGCTGCATAGCAATAGTTTTTGCTCCTACTTCTGGTATTGGATTTACTGGTTTTACCGGTTTTTGGACATTAATGGTTACAGATGCTTCAGTAGGGTACATGTTAGGGTCGTAAGTTAAACTAGTAACCTTTGCATTGTTTTCAATGGTACCTGCACGTGTTACTGTAAACCTTAAAACTAACTTAGCAATGCTGTTGGCTGGAAGATCTCCTATTGTCCATACACCTGTGTTTGGATCGTATGTTCCGTAGTTAACAGAATCGACTCCAACAAATTTAAGTCCACCTGTAGGAACTACATCAGTCACCTTAACAGAAGTTGCTGCATCAGGGCCGTGGTTTTGCACAATCAAAGTGTACAATACAGTACCATTTATCTTAGGAGTATTGTTGTTCACTGTTTTGGTAAGTTCCAAAGCAGCTGATGGAATGTAGATACTCGCTGTTGTTGACACTGGATCAACCATCTGATCATCCTTGGCCTGTAATGTGTTTGTTACAGTTTTACCTGCAGCATCAGCCGTAACTGTTGCACTTACTGTTGCTAGGAAATGAACACCATTATCCAGACTAGCTATAGTCCAGGTAACAGTCCTTGTAGCAGAATCATATACACCGCCTAATGTGGAGCTTAAGTACGTAAGTCCAACTGGTAGTGTGTCTGTTACAACCACATTGGTTGCTGTGTTAGGGCCGTTGTTTAATACATCTATGTTGTACACCGCAGTATCTCCAACGTTGTAGTTAGCTTGTGCAGCTGTTTTGGTGACTGTTAAAGCTGCATTATTTACATGAATATTTGCAGGTTCTGAGGTCACATCGGTTGGATTCTGGTCGTTGTGTGTAGATGCTGTATTTGCTATGCTCTGTCCTTCGGTTCCCGTATTCACAGTTGCTGTGAATGATGGTAAGAAATGTGCACCGTTGGCTAAGCTTGCTAGGTTCCAGTTTATTGTTCGGGTTCCTGCGTTGTAGGTTCCACCGTTTGAGGCGCTACTGAATGTTAGGCCTGTTGGTANNGTCTGCGGTTTTTGTTATGGTTAGTATGGCGTTGTTTATGTGTATGTTTAGGTTGGGTGAGTTTACGTTTGTTGGGTTTTGGTCGTTGTGTGTTGATGCTGTGTTTGCTATTGTTTGGCCTTGTGTTCCAGCGTTTACGGTTGCTGTGATGGTTGGGTTGAATTGAGCGTTTGCTGCTAGGTTTGCTAGGTTCCAGGTTATTACGCGTGTTCCTGCGTTGTAGGTTCCACCGTTTGAGGCGCTACTGAATGTTAGGCCTGTTGGTAGTGTGTCTGTTACAACTGTGTTGGTTGCTGCGTCTGGTCCTGTGTTGGTTACGTGGATTGTGTAGATTACGTTGTTTCCAACATTGTAGTTTGCCTGGTCTGCGGTTTTTGTTATGGTTAATACAGCGTTGTTTATGTGTAAGTTTGCTGTACTTGTAACTGGTGTTGGATTTTGTGTGTTTCTAGCTGATGCTGTGTTTGCTATAGTCTGTCCTTGTGTTAAAGCGTTTACTGTTGCTGTGAATGTTGGTATGAAGTGTGCGCCATTTGCTAGGTTTGCTAGGTTCCAGGTTATTGTTCGGGTTCCTGCGTTGTAGGTTCCACCTAGTGTGTTGCTTACGTAGGTTATTCCAGCTGGTAATACGTCTGTTACTACTACGTTTGTAGCGGTTGCTGGTCCGTTGTTTAGTACATTTATGGTGTATACTACGGAGTCTCCAACATTGTAGTTTGCCTGAGCAGCTGTTTTAGTTATTGTCATAACAGCACTAGGATTATTAATCACAATGTCACATGGTGTCTGTGCTGCATTAGATGCAGTATGTACATTAGTTGCAGAATCCAAACCTGCATTAACATGTGAAGTTCCCACAGCATTTGCAGTAAATATCGTGGTAGCAACACCGTTTAGTGTACTTGCAGGATTTAGACTGAGAGTTCCTAGTGGTGCACCAGTAAAGCTGAATGTTATTGGAAGTCCATTTATAACATGGCCAGATCCGGAAACATCAGTATATGTTACACCGTTGTAGTTATGGTTGAGGTCTGCTGTAACTGTTGAAGTATCCCCATTATTTATTGTATAAGGATTTGCAGTTATTCCCAAAACTAACCATGGACTTACAGTTGAGGTTCCAATTTCATTTCTATAATCCGTTCCACTTGTTGGAGGTGTGTTGTGTCCCCACCAATTGTTTGTGGCGCTTATACTAGCTCCAAAGCTGTAAATATGCAATCCATATTCGCCGTTACCAACGATCCTGTTGAAATGTATAGCAGGATTTCCTCCATTTACATGGATTCCATCTTCAAAGTTGTTGTAGATGTTGTTGCTTGTGATTGCTGCATTACCACCATCTATCCAAATACCGTCACCATTTTGGATGTTGTGGCCGTTACTGTAGATGTTGTTATTTGAGATAACAGCATTTCCAGAATTAACGTAAATACCTTCCCAGTAGTTACCGTAGATATTGTTTCCACTGATGGTAGGGTTTCCACTGTTAACAAATATTCCAATTCCATCCCCAAATATATTGTTGTTATTGTATATCTGGCTGTTGGTGATGCTTACTGTGCCTGTACTTGTGGTATATACACCAGAACCATGATTATCTGCCCTATTACTGTATATTTGACAATTGTTGACGTTCAGATTTCCATTGTTATAGTTATATATGGCTCCACCATTTCCTGTTACTCTGTTGTTGTTTAAGTTACAATTATTTAGTGTTAAAGTTCCGCCATTATTTTCTAATGCTGCACCGTTACCATTGTAGTAAAAGTTCTGGAAGATTATGTTGTTGAAGGTAACAGTATAGCCAGGGGAAATTATGAAACCCCACCTATTTCCGCTTCCGTCAATGGTGGCTGTTCCACCACCTAAGACATCGAAAACCAAATTTTTACTGATGGTTATCTGGGTGTTTCCAGCGCCACTGAATGTTGCTCCATTTTCAAGCATTATTGTATCGCCAGATTGAGCAGCAGTTATAGCGTTTTGAATTGTAACAGTATTTTGACCGGCTGAATAGGGAGCTCTGGCTACAGGAACTCCTCCATTCCAAATCTGAGGATCACTTAAGTTTTCATCAGATGTGCTTTTATTATTCGATATATTATCTGTTTTTTGGACATTTGAAGACTGAGATGTGCTTGTATTAGTTAATAAGTTATTACTAGTTGTTATGTTGTTTGATATATCAGAAGAATGTTGTGATTGTGTTGTTTGAACTATATTCGTTGCTGTCAGGTTGTTTGATGAGTTATCTGCTGCAGATGCAGCACCAATTACTGTCAGCGTAAATATAATTGTAAATATAAGCATTTGTGCTGTTTTAATATATTTTTTTTGCACTTTTTCACCTCCTTTTAAGTCGATTATTACTATAAAACAACATTTTGAAAGTCAAGTTAAGAATAATAAGTATTACTCCCCTATCCTCCCAATATTTGCCTTATATTTATTTTTATTAGATGCTCTATGTAATATATCTTTTGTAAGATGTTAGAACGTGAGTATAATCACAAAGGGACTATTAAGATAGTGAAATAACAAAAGCAATCATATTTTTTACTAAATTTTTAAAAAAATATAATTAAATAAAGTTTTTAATAATAAATTATATACTTTATTAATCAGTTGGTTTAATCATGTTATATACAAGATTCAGTAGATATCTCTTTTATTAATGACATTGAAACTATAAATTTAAGATATAACTCGAACGAATCTTTTAATAAGGTTATATCTAATTCAGAATTAATTGTCTATGAAAATAAAATTCCAATTTTCAATAATTTTTTTTATTTTGCTATTGTATTGAAAAAAATAAAAATGGGTAGCTAGTACTTTAATTATCGTATTAGAGGTTATAGATCTGATAATTTACGAGAAGTCCACATTCCGGAACATGAAAAGCAAACAAATTGAAATGAATTTATAATAGGAATTATATTTAATGTAAAAATATATAGTGAAAATTATTGTGACAATAAGAGCATAATGTTGTAATGGACAAAACAAACTAATAATACTAATTATAATATAGTAATTTAATGTGTCATCTTATTTTTATAAGAATTTTTTAAATCTATTAGAGAGATCATATGACCTACAAGACAGAACAAAAGATTTTAAACGCTTCCTTGAAAATATTTGCTGAAAAGGGTTATAATGGCGCTACTGTAATGGCCATAGCTGAGGAAGCAGGATTCAGTGAGAAAACAGTATTCCGTAAATTCAAAACCAAAAAGAACCTATACGACACGGTTTTAATAAAGAATGGTGAGAAGTTTGTTAAAGAGTTTATGGAATCATTAAATTTAGATATAAAATTTGAAACACCTGCAGACTTTTTAAGAAATTTCATAAAAAATCTAGCCAAAGTAATGTTGAATAATTTCGAATTTTTTAATTTATCCATCAATGAATCAAATGAAATACTAGAACCCATGATGAACGACGCTGTTGAATTTATGGGTATTTACATCGAAGATAACATCCCCAATCAGAATATAGATTACAAAATATTCGGCTTCTCCATATCTTCATTTGTCTATGCCATAACCCTCGAGAGATATTTCGGACGTACCTACATCAACTATGACGAAGCTATAGATAATTTCATAAAAAATACTATTCAATGTGTATCAATTTCGAAAAAACGGCTTATGAAAAAGACTTCAAATAGAATATAATAATATTTAAATCTTATAAACGATCAAATTCTCTTATATTTTCCCATGGACATGCATCTGGCCTTATCCCCTAATAATTCCACTATAACTGTGGAGTTATCTACATATTCAAGTGTTTCACCACATTCGGGGCATACAAAGTTATTCTCAGAGGCATTTTCGAATTTGTATCGGTGACCATTGCTCTTGCATGCAAAGAATATATTTTCTTCTTCATATTTAATTGATTTTTCAATTTTCTTCGATAGATCTTCATATTTTTTGGATATTATTTCCGATACCTTATTTTGATCAAATTTCCAGCTATAAACTTCCCATTTAGTTTCAGGATCTTTGGTTCTCTTATATGAAGCGACCCCTGCATCATATAATTTGTACAGAACCTTTCGAACCACATTCAACTTTATCTGGGTTTCATCTGAAATTTCTTCATCAGATGTTTTTCCATTCATTATACATTCGATGATTGAAAAACTATTTTTTTCATCATCGGTTATGTCCATTAATATTTCTTGAACCACTGGATCTTCAAGCAATATTTTACCCCCTAATAAAAGTTTATCTTATTTAATCTTGTTTAATGGAAATGTTAACATAAATATTTAACTGTTGTGTATTTTTAACATCTTATGAAGTTTTACTGTTATCCATTAGAATGATAATTTTTTGAATCACATATCTAAGATGTAACATCAGTAAATCATATGGTTGAATGTGAATTTCGAAAAATATTATCATTAAATTTTCAGAGGATCATCCAAAATTGATTTTATAAATATATGTCTCTTTAAAACGCCCATTATATCCTACAAATTTTTTTTAAATTTCGTTTTTGTTAGTCTGCACAGACTCCCATATAAGTTTTACTAAAAAAAGTTTGATCAGTAATTTAATATTAATGATAAAGATATTGAAAAAGGTACCAATAGGGTGCATGAGGATATTTATTAAATATTGCTGATTATCTCTAAGGGGTTATAAATTATGGTCAATTCAAATATATTAATTGTAGAAGATGACTTCATAGTTGCCATAGATTTACAGCAACACCTGGAAAAAATGGGATATAATGTACTTGATATTACTGACAATGGTAGGGACGCAATACATAAAACTGAAGAAAGAAAGCCAGATCTGATCCTGATGGACATAAGTTTAAAAGGCGATATGGATGGGATAGATGCAGCCAAGCAAATACATGAGCTCTGTAATGTTCCATTAATATATTTAACAGGTTATTTTGACGAAAAAACATTAAAACGCGCAGATAATACTAGACCATGCGGGTACATTGTAAAACCCTTCGAGGACAAAGAAATACAAACATTAATTGGAACGCTAGTTTAAACCAAACAATTATCTATTCTATTTTAAAATTGAAAAAAAATGTTTTAATCCATTATTTATTGTAAACTCATCTAATTTTTTAATATTCAAAAAATTTCAAGGACATATATTAAAGATAATTAGAATTCGACATAATACTAACCAATTTTTTTTTATTAAATTGAAAGTTTTAATATTCTCATGATGGTTATAAATTAAAATTTAATACTATAAACTATTATATAACGATTTTAAACTGGAATTACAGTTATACTAATATTAACTCTGAAATAATGTTAAATATAAAGTTTATTCTTTTTAATCCGGGTCAAAAAAATTCTTTTTTCTTATAATAATATGAAGATATATTAAAGATTATTTACAGAATATACTACTTACATACAATACTAATAAAGAAGAAGATGATTGGAATTTCTAATCACAATAATATTATGATGTGAATAGTGGATATATAGAGTTCTGAAGCTTTATAAACGGAAATCCATGTTTAGTAATGGGATCAGCATAAAAGAAACTATATGTTGATTGGTGTTGAGGTGATTTAGCATGATGTTTGATATTGACGAGGGTGATAAGACGGGTAATTTTTTTAATAGAATCACAAATTTTTTTAGAAATAGAACCATTTTAATATATCAAGAACTTTATCTGCTTGAACGAGACGCATCAAAAGAAGGAAAACGTGAATACGATGCTGTAGAATCAATTATATTAACTTCAAAAAAAGATCTAGAAGATCTCATTGATAAAGGTTACACAACAGGGGAATTTTGTAGATTAACAGATTTAACAGAAAAATTTTTCAGAAGTCAAATTCTTTTTGGAATTTTTTATAAAAAAAAATTAATTCATATCAGCTTTTTAATAATTGAAAATAAGATAGAATTTCACCCTCCAATGAAATTAAATTTCGACAAAGATGTTTATGTTCACTGGTCAATAACGGATCCCGTATGCAGGGGGAGGGGATTTTATTCCTATAACCTCCAAAAAATGACCGAATTTTCATCAGATATTGGAAAGGAAAAATTAAAAATGGCTGTTGGAAAGGATAATGCAAGATCTTTGAAAGCAGCTAAACATGCCGGATTTGAGATATACGGTGAAGGAAGGTATATTAAATTTTCAAAATTAGTATCCTGGAGGGAAAAATATTACTAAAAAATTTTTAGATTAATTTTTCAATATCCTCAACATCATCAACAAAATTAACATACTTGCTGGTTAAATTTTTAAATTCTTCATCCGACTCATGAAGCATTTCATCATCGGACATGGAACGCATTATATCAGAAAGACTGATAGCATCAATATCATAAAACACTTTAGAATTCAATAAAGCTGTACTTGAATAACCTATTACACATACAGGGTTTAAATTAGGGATTATTTCTTCAACTGGAAAATTGTTTTCGATAATATCAAAATCACAATCTTTTAAATTATTGTATTTATCACTGGTTTCTCTTGGATGAGGTTTTATAACGGGTTTAATCCCTTTTTTGTTAATAACCTTAATTAATGACCTCATTAAACTAAGTTCCTCTTCTAATGAAATGGTGTTCATCTTTGNNAAATGGTGTTCATCTCTGAAAATGGTTGTGTAATAATAAGTACAGTCTTACCAAATTTATCAATGTTCAAATCATTATTTCTAAGTTTCAATACGTCTTTATATGAACTACAAATATTATCGTTGATCTTTAACTGGGATTCCAGAGTGAAAAGAAACCTTCTTTCTACTGGCATTGATCTAAGGATCATCTCTCTGAAAATGTAATCAACGGATCTGAAAATATTTGAACTTATAGTGTACATGAGGGTTGAATCCACTTCTTTTGCGTCTTCATTTCTCAATTCCTTTCTTAATTGTTTCCAATTCTCTTTTGAAACATAACTGGCGTATCCCTCATCAATCAGGACAAGAATGGGGTTATATTTGGATGAAACTTTTTTATTACCGAAATAAATCAGCAGTTCAGTGTAAGGTAATTGTGGACTTAACAAGTATAAATTATTTGATCCTTTTCTAGATCGGATGTTTCTTAACCCGGAAGACATGGTAAGGTATTTGGAAATAAAATTAGGCAACCTTTTGGAGATAAAACTCTCATCTTTTGGAGTAATATCAACAAAATGGAATTTTAAATCGGCGTAATTATCATTAAGAAAGTCTTTTTCACTAATGACGTAGCCATCTGTTATGTGGGGCTGTATCAAAATAAGAGCTTGGACTTTCCTGTCATATCGATTTGAAAGATCATATAAAAACGCATCAATACCCAAAGCGTGCCAATGTGATATTGCAACTGCAATAACATCTATTTTATTATTCTCTAAATATACAAGAAGTTCATCTTGATCTAAAGTAACCATAATCATTAATTTAAAACTAATTAATATAAATAATAACCTACTGTCCGTTTATCATATAAGAGTTTGGTATGTTTTTATAATGAGATGCAAATAAGGCTTGAATATATATTATTAAACCTTATTGTAAATTAAAACTGATTTAGTATATACTATTTTGATCAGAAATTATGGAAATTTATATAGAAATTAATAGATATAATTTCTATTTTCAAATAGAGTGTCGTTTATGATCCTACTTATCTCATCTTTAGATAACTTATCAACATAATCGGAGTTGTATTCCATGGTGTTATTCAAATTTTCCTGATTATTGGAATTTAAAATGAATAATTCCCCATCATCAACGGCATAATGGGATTCATCAGCTGTCATCAGTTCTTCATACATTTTTTCTCCAACCCTTTTTCCAATAATTTCTATTCCAATTTCTTCAGGGTTGTGGTTGTAGATATTGGCTAAGTTTTCAATCATAACCTCTGCAAGGTCCATGATATTGGTTGCCGGCATCTTTAAAATAAATATTTCCCCACCATCAGCCTTTTGACCCGCTTTGAGTATTAATTCAACAGCTTCAGGAATTCCCATAATAAATCTTGTCATATCCTTGTCTGTAATTTTAACAGGACCGCCATTTTTGATTTGATTTTTAAATACTGGTATAACAGAACCTCTTGAATTTAGGACATTTCCAAATCTAACACATGAAAATACTGTTTCTTTATCACCTGTATAATGATTGGCAGATATGGTAAGGCGTTCTGCCAAGAGTTTAGTTGCGCCCATGACATTTATGGGATTTACTGCCTTGTCAGTGCTCACAAATATAACCTTCTCAACATCCCTATCCAAGGCCACATCTAAAACATTTTGAGTCCCTATAATATTAGTTTTAACAGCATCAAATGGGTTAAATTCACATAGGGGAACATGTTTTAAAGCGCCTGCATGAAAAATAATATCAACATTATCAAACGCTCTTTCCAGCCTGTCCTTGTCTCTTACGTCTCCATAAAAAACCCTTAACTTATCAGAATTAAGTTCTTCTTCAAGTTCAAATAACGCAGTTTCATTATTATCTAAAACCCTAATTACCGCAGGATTATACTCCAAAACCTTTTTAGTAATCTCACTACCTATAGAACCCGCTCCACCGGTAACAAGCAATACTTTATCCTTGTAGTATCCTTCTACTTCACTATTCGTTTTTGACTCCCCCATCATTTTTTAAGGTGTTACCCTCCTCTAGTTGTAAGCAGTTTTCAGAAGATTTTCGGATGTAGTCCCTGGATTTTTCTCCTGTGTTAAATAATAGATCAATGGTAGATAAATATGGTATAAATTCAGACCCTATTTGAGGGTAAAGTGGATGAGGGAATTCAAACCAGTACAGATCTACATTTTTCTGTTTAAATTTTTGAAATTCATTAAAATCAATATAATCCTTAGCAGCAGGGCCACTGATATATGCATCAGCTCCTACCTCATTACAGACATTCATTATATAATCTACCTTTATACCCTCAGCATCATTTAAATCTGATGCTTTAATGAAATCAGGTACTTTTAACCCCAGTAATTCTGAAATTTTTTCTGTTGCGTATATATCAAGATCCAATAAAAGATCCCAGTCTTTGGTAAATATTTCTTCAATATCATCTTTATAATCATCAAAATAGGGTGCTTTAGAATATGATGAAGTTATTGACTCCCAATGTTTTTCTTTCCAATTCACCATAGTTTGTTTTTGTTTGTAACTAACTGAGTTATTTATGGCTACTTCATTTATATTCTGTTTATATTTGCCAGTTACAGGCACAGAAATCCATTTAGAAGTATTATTCATGGTTTTTATTTTATTCCTTCTCTGCCACGATTTCTTTAAAAACTGAAGATTGTCAGCAAAAACAAAAATATCAGCCTCATCGATCATTCCAAAGTAACCTATCCATGGTAAATAAAATGGTTGTACAATAACTGCCTTCATTTGATCACCGTATCTCTCTAACTTTAAATGTCTTTCATATTTTAGATATCTATTAAATCAATCAAAGTAATTATAACTTAATTTATTTTGTAACTAATAATATAAAGTTCAAAGTATATCTTTTTTCTAATAAACTGGATACATTCTGAATCGTATCTATATATTCAGGTCATCACGATGGTATTGCAGTTTATCCCCTTAAATTAAGTTTTCTCATTTTATTTCTTGATAGTTGAGTTTGATTCTTTTTCTAAGATTATTTGTGATAGATAATCAATAATTTCAGACTTCCCTTGCCCAACTTCCAGTCGATTGAAATATGCTATAACTTCATTTCTTTTGGTTAAAGATGATAAATCCCGCATATACTCCTCTAAATTATCTATATCTGATTTTTTTATCAAATATTCGTAATTAAGGGGACTATAATAACGATTTTGTAGTGCGTTTTGGGATATTACAAGGACTGGCGAGCCAACGTATACGGCCTCAAACATAGATAAACCCGGAGATGTTATTACCAGATCTGCATTGTACATTAATTCAGCAACATTTCCAGGTTCCTTGTGGACTATTACATTATCAGCTGGTTTATTCTTCAAAATCTTATCCAGATTGTCAAAATGCTTAAATTCTGGTCCTAGAACAATATTTATCCTTAAATCATCATTTAATTTTTCTAATACAGTTGAAGTATGATTGGATGGATCACTACCGCCAAAAATTAATAAAATNNCCTTAAAATTAGATATTTAGGACCACAGAAGTACATGGTATTAATATTATTGTTATAGATGTTTTTATTAGAAAAATTACTCCTGACCAGACTCATTACAATGTCAGCATATTCATCATTTTTTGGTGTTAAATTATCTACCATCACCATCTTGGCATTAACCGTATCATTTATCTGTTTCAGGATTTTTTCTTTAAAATCCAGATTATCAATGACAATAAGGTTTATATCCAATTTTTTTAGATGATCAACGATTTCTTCATCTTCTATCAACTTAACCGTTGGAAAATTTTCATCTTCTATTAATTTAATTACATTATCACCACTTTTAGTTAAAAAGTATGCTTTGACCCCTAAATTTGCCAATAATGCTCTAGCAAATGTTATGGATCTGTAAACATGCCCCATACCCATTTCAGAGCTTCCTTCGGTTAAAAATGCAGTATTTATGGGTTTGATGGTATCGTCAGGGTTTTGTTCAACACCGGCGTTTATACGATAAATGTCAGGATTAACTTTCAATAAATTAATTACATCTCTGATTTTTAAATTTTCAAGATCACCCAGATTTTGATAAATAGCTTTCATAAGATTTAAATCTTCATAGGTATCCACAGTTAAGCGGATATCCTGATTTCTAAGATTTGAATAGAATTGTAATACTTGGTAATCTTCTGGATGGGATCTTATGTAAGGTGTAACATGTTCCCTTTCTGAATCTAGATCAGCTTTTATAGAGATATCTTCCAATACCTTTGATTCAATTATTTCAGCACTTACACCAAGTGGTGTGTCTAAACAGTAGGTATAATCTAGATTATTTGTAAAATGTATATTTATTAACGTATCAACCAGATCTGTATCAATAAGTGGATTATCACCCGTAACTCTTACCACAACATCTGCATTAGATATTCTGGAAGATTCTACATATCTTTCAAGTACGTCATCTTCACTTCCACGATAACAAGTTATGCCCAGTTTATTGGATAACCTTTCAACAGCATCGTCTTCCCTGTTTTTTGTTGTGGCTATGGTTACATCATCGACGTATTTCGATTTTTTAAGTCTGTTTACTAAAATTTCAAGGAGGGGTTTATCTCCAATTTTTTCAATTACCTTACCCGGCAATCTGGTGGAACCCATTCTTGCTTGTATAATTGCTACGACTTTTCTCTTCAACATATAAAATCCCAATTAATAGTTTGATTCTTTTTCACATCTTTATTTACTGTTTTACCCATAACTTTGTCAACATACTTTGGTTTTATACCCATTCCGGGTCTTAATATCTTTATATTGTCCTTGGATATTTTCCCACCCTTAGGAATATCTTCAGATGATGTTATACTTCTTCGGGCTAATTCTTTCATTTGTTTCTCATCGTCTGTTAAGCTTTTAACACCGTCACCCATTGCAGATTCTGTTATTTTAATATCCTCAACCATTTTCTCAAATTCTTTTGGATCAAGGGATAGTTGATGATCTGGTCCTGGTAGATTTTTATCAAGAGTAAAATGTTTCTCAATCAGATCTGCACCTCTAGCAACGGCTAGTGATGGAATTAGTGTTCCTGTGGTGTGATCAGAGAACCCTACTGGAATTTTAAAAACATCCTTAAGATTTTGGATGAAATTGAGGTTTGAATCTTCATACTTGGTTGGATAGTTGGAAACACAGTGCATCAATGCAACCTGCTGATTTCCTGATTTATATATGTTGTTCAGGGATTCACCGATTTCACCGATGGTTGCCATTCCAGTTGATAATATTACCGGTAAATTCTTTTTTGAAACATAATCTAGAAGGGGAAAATCTGTTAAATCTCCAGATGCAATCTTGTAGAGTGGTGAACCTATCTCATTTAATAGGTCGGTACTTTCTTCGTCAAACACACTGGCTGAAAACATTATTTCATTATCATTGGCTAAATTGGCTAGTTCAATCCACTGGTCATCGTTAAATTCCAGTGATTTGAAAAGGTCAAAGTACTCTTCATTTTCGCTGATAAATTCTTCGGTTTTAAATATTTGGAATTTAACGCAATCGGCACCTGTTTTGGCAGCTTCTTCAACGAGTTTTTTAGCTTGGTTAAAATCACCATCATGATTCAGCCCGGCTTCGGCAATTATGAATGTTTCCTCGCCTAAACCAATTTTTGTATCTCCTACTCTAATTTTTTCCATAATTACACCTCATAATAATCTATTATTTTCTTAACAGCAGATATAACATCTTCTACATCTTTATCTTCCATATTAGGATATATTGGTAATGATATTTCGTTTTTGTATAAAGATTCTGCATTTGGAAAATCATCACCTTTAAAACCGTATTTCTCTTTATAATAAGGATGTAGATGTAATGGTATAAAATGAACACTTGTGCCTATATTTTCTGCTTTTAAAGCTTCTATGAATTCATTTCTGTTAATGCTCAACAGGTCTGAGTTCACTTGGATTGGATATAAATGCCAAGCATGGGTTGCGTAACTTTTAACAGTTGGAATTGTTATCTGGGGAATTTGACCAAAGGATTTATTGTACATATCTGCTATTTCTTCTCTTCTTTTCTGCATTTGATCCAGTTTTTTCATCTGATGAATACCAATACTTGCCTGTAAATCGCTCATATTGTATTTATATCCTGAATATGCTATTTCATAGTACCATGATCCTTCAGAAGAGTACCTTTTCCAGGCGTCTTTACTGATTCCATGAAGACTCAGTATTCTCATTTTATCGGCTAAATCTCCACGGTTGGTTGTGATCATTCCCCCTTCTGCTGTTGTAATATTTTTGGTAGCATAAAAACTAAAACAAGTTGCATCTCCAATACTCCCGATCTTCTGATCTTTATATTTTGAACCTATTGCATGCGCTGCATCTTCTATTACATACAGATCATATTTTTCAGCTATTTCCATTATTTTATCCATTTCACATGCGTGTCCAGCGTAATGAACCACAATTATGGCCTTGGTTTTGTCGGTTATTTTTTCTTCTATCTTTGCTGGATCAATGTTGTAAGTATCTTTCTCAACATCTACAAAAACAGGCTTAGCATTTGAATTTATCACAACTTCTGCTGTAGCAGCAAATGTGTACGGTGTTGTAATTACTTCATCACCATTTCCAATTCCTAAAGCAACAACTGCTAGGTGCAATGCGGCTGTACAGGAGTTTACTGCGATTGCATACTTTGAATTAACATATTCAAAGAATATTTCTTCAAATTTGAATGTTTTAGGTCCTGTTGTAATCCAATCCGATTTTAAAGTATCAACCACTTCGTCTATTTCTTCCTTACCAATGGAATGTTTAAATGGATGTAAAAATGAACTTCTAACAGGTTTACCATTCACTATTGCGGGTTCTAACATTTTATCAGCTTACAGTGTTATTTTTATTTCAATCAGAGGACTATTGATATTTGAATTCGATTATAAAGAATAGATTTTATAAAGATTTAATTGAGTATTTTAAATTTTTTTCTGGAATATACATTGTTTCCCGAGCAAATCTAAGGAACAGCATAATATTAATTCTCCCATTAGTATATTAGTTTTATATAAATAAATATAATGGAATAAAGAATAAAATCTTAAGTCTATTTCAGGTGAAACATTTGAATGAATACAAAATCTTTGTACAAAGAATTGGATTGGTGGGAATTACAAATGTCTTAATAGCTTTAAGTTCATTAATTTTGCTTCCCATAGTAACTAAAAGTTTTACAATTAATGATTACGGTACATTTGTAATAATTAACACAACCATATCACTAATTCCCGCATTAGCAAGTCTTGGATTACCATACACCATGGTCAGATTCTTATCTGCAGAAAAGGATAAAGAAAAGATAAAAGAAGACTTTTATTCTATTTCAGGTATTGTTTTAGTATCATCATTCATTATATCTGCATTGTTGTTCCTGTTCTCTAAAAATGTGGGAGCAGTATTATTTAACGGTGATGTTAATTTAGCCATGTTGGTGTCCATAATCGTATTCTTGGCCTGTATAAATGCACTTTTACTCAATTTCTTCAGAACTTTCCAGCAGATGAGGAGATATTCTCTAATTTTAATAGTACAAACGTATTTAGGAGTATTTCTTATTTCCTATTTTGCAATAAACGGATTTGGAATCTTTTATGCTGCTTTGGGAATTTTAATTGCAAACATTTTCAGTTTTTTTATAATGATCATCTTTATAATTTCAAATATAGGATTTAAAATTCCCAAATTTAAAAATATGAGAGAATACCTGTCATTTGGGCTTCCTACAATCCCAGCAAATCTATCTTCATGGATAGTTGATTCCAGCGACAGATATGTAATTGGAATCCTTTTAGGTTCAGCTTTTGTAGGATACTACTCCCCAGGTTACACACTAGGTAATATTTTAGTAATGGTACTTGCGCCCTTCTCCATTCTGTTACCGTCCGTTCTACCAAGGTACTATGAAGAAAATAATACCGAAAAAGTCAGGATATTCTTAAAATATTCGATTAAATATTTCCTTCTAATTTCAATACCCGCTGCATTTGGATTATCTATACTTTCAAAACCTATTCTACTGATATTAACCACACCAGCCATTGCATTAAACGGATATTTAGTAACCCCATTTGTAGCTACAAGTGCAGTTCTATTCGGATTTTATGCAATTGCAGGTAACATATTAATTTTAGAAAAAAGAACAAAGATAATGGGATCAATATGGTTAATTGCTGCCATTTTGAATTTAAGTCTTAATATTATATTTGTTCCTTATTTTGGAATATTAGGCGCTGCTGCAATAACTTTAATTGCTTATTTAGCTGCATTTATTCTTACTATACTGTATTCGTCTAAATTTTTNNGTCTATTTTGTTTTATTATTAATTTTTAAGGGTATACAAACGGATGAATTCCAATTTTTCAGGGAACTATTGGGTTCTTAACTAAGATATCTGCCTTGAAAATATGATTGAAGTATACTAATAACTCAATTAAATTAATCTATTTTTATTAACTTTTTTCACCACAGAAGCATGAGATATATCAATCTAAACAAATATTTATTTTTTAAAAGTTATGAGATATTTTCTAAATGCATCTTGATTGAATATTAATTATCAATATTAATCTCAATAGCACATTGAATGTCAATAAAAATTTAAAAAATAAATCAATCCATTAAAATTTGTTAATCTCTGTATCACATGTACTTCTGCAAGATAGAAGTGCACACTTGATAATTTAAAATTATTTATAAATAATGCCCATACAATATTCTTTTAAAATAATATTAGACCAATTATATAAAATATTAAATTATAAACATGTGGTATTAAAGAACAATGTTGGTTTAAATCTTCTATTTTATCTAAATGAAAAACATATTCCTGAAATACAATTCAAAAAACAAGGGTAAAGATATTTATCCATATGATGTTATTTAGCTGTATTTTGACAGTTTATCAGTGATTCGAAATCAATAAGATTTAATCGTGTATCAAAAGAACAGTGGATACATCATTGAATATCCTTTGATAACTACAAAATCTAATTTACCAGATTATTACCTCATATATAGCTAATTCGGATAAATCATGACAATATATTAGACTAAGAAACGAAATAATTGGCTTCCTATTTCTAAAAAAGAAGAAATTCATGTCTAAACAAAGAAAAGATTACTTATACGCATAGTAATGAAATTGGTATCTAAAGAGTAATATAGGCCCCGATAAGTTTAAATAAAGTCCTCTAAGGAGAATTACTAATAATTTTTTTGTGAACTTTATCACAATTCTCAATATTATTCTATATATGATAGTGAGAGTAAAGGGATTTTGCATTACAATTGATGTTTGGGTGATAAAATGATGAAAAAATTATTAGTTTATACATTTTTGTTTGGAATGTGTTTGATTTCTTTGCAGTCGATTAATGCTGCTACTATAACTGTTCATCCTGGAGGTAGTATTCAAAGTGCAGTTAATCATGCTGCCAATGGAGATACTATAATTGTTTATGATAAAAATAAACATCCATATACATATAAACAAAGTATTGTTATTAACAAGAAACTTACAATCAAATCAAGTGGAAAAGTAACAATTCAAGCAAAAAATAGTCATTCTTCTGTTTTTACAGTGAATCAAGGAGGAGCAGGTTCATCCATTAAAAATTTTATACTGTCCAAAAGTAACTACGCTATACTCGTAAAAAATGCAGGAAATACTTTTATTTCAGGTAATAAAATATCAGCTTCTTTAGTTGGGATACAATATACTGGGAACATACAATACTCAAAGGTTCTCAAGAATAGGATAACTGGTACAAACAAAAATTACGGAAATGGAATCAGCTTCCAATATTCATCATGTCCTTATCTCACATCAAACAACTTCATATCTGGAAATATAATCCATAACTTTTTAAATGGCATACTCTTCAATGCTAAAAGCACTAATAACATAGTTTCGTCCAATAAGGTTTACTGTTCAGGATACCATGGTACAGGGATCTGGGCAACAGACGATTCAAGTTATATGGAAATACTTGGTAATACTGTATCAGGAGCAGAAGATGCTATAGCTGTTCAGAAGATTGGATCCGGACAAGCAAATCATTATTTAATCAGTGGAAATACTGCTAAATTAAGTAAAAACGGGTTTTGGCTTCACTTGAGTTACAGCACCATTTCAAATAATTTAGCGACTCAGAACAAAGTTAGTGGAATCGATATTACAGGTAACCAGAATGTGATTATCAACAATCTAGTCACTAAAAATAGTATTTGTGGAATAGCAGTGGGTACAGAAAAAAGTACAGATAGCAACGCTTTGTCACGCAATTCATTAAGTGGTAATGGTTATGGAAATTTCTACATAACCGGGCCGGGAAAGCTTATAAAAAATTAGTATTTCCCTTCTTTTTTTAAAACAACATGAAAGATGATTCCAACATTTATCTTCACACAAAAAATGATAGGGGATGATACAGTCAATATCAATGATATTATAGCAAATAATCCAAGAAAAAACACTCAAACTCAACTAATAGATAATTACACAATAACATAGATCCATGCCAAAGAAATGGGATCTAGATTAGATCATGTTAAATCAGTTTTGATTGGTAAACATGATTGTCAAGATTCAATTTAGAACCTATATGATGAATAGCTTAAGACATAGAGAATAAATACGGGGGGATTTACATTTTAGGCAGTAAGAAATTCTTTACTATACTAAATTTATTAATAATAGCTGTTATTTGTATTAGCGCAGCTTCAGCATGTGTAAGTAATTTCAACCATGCAACCAAACAGACGAAGGTTGTAAAAAATGACAACATTAATTCTGTAACACCGCAAAAAACTACAAAAAAGCATTCCAATAAAAAGCATTCTAAAAAAAATACAAAGACCACTAGTCCAACATCTTCTAGTCCANNTCCAACGTATTCTAATCCAACGTCCACTACTACTCCAACTCCTACTACTCCAACTGTACTAACAACTGGGACAGTCGTTAATAGTGGAAGTAGTATCCAAACAGCTATCAACAATGCAAAAATCGGAGATACCATAATAGTGAACACTGGCGTCTATAAAGAAAGCCTAAACATAGCCAAACAGATAAACCTAATAGCAAATGGAACTGTAAACATCAATGGTGTATCAATAAGTGGAAATGCAGTTAAAGTACAGGGATTCACAATAACCGATAATTATGGAATTACATTATCCAATACAAACGGAGTAAGTATCTTAAACAATATCATACACTTTACTCTTAATGGTATCTCCGATGTGGGAACAAATTTAAACCTAATAGTATCGGGTAATACAATAATCGGTTCAAATCCAACATATGGTAATGGTATGGCATTTGAAGGTATGACCAACAATGCACAGATATTAAACAATAAAATATCTAACACCTTGCATGGAATACTTTTCGATGTAGCAAGTACCAATAACATAATAAACGGAAACACAGTACAAGGAAACGGATTAATCAGTTCATCAGACAGTATAGATGAACAAGGAGCAGGAATTTACACTGTAGATGGTAGTACAAACTTCCAGATCCTCAACAACGTTGTAACTGGTGAAAGAGATGGAATAGCAGTTCAACAAATAGGCAGTGGAACCGCAAGTGGATTCACAATATCCGGAAACATCTGTACCAACAACCTGAACGCTATATGGTTAACACTATCCAACAGTGTCATAACAAAAAATACATTATCAAACAACAATGAAGGAGTAGATATTGTAGGCAACAACAACATGATTAGCCTAAATATCATCACCAATAACAGGATAGTCGGAATAGCAATAACAACAAAGAAAAGTACAGATACTAACACTGTTTCAGGAAATACATTAAGTGGAAATCAAGGTAATTACTATATTGTAGGTCCTGGAAAAGTCATTGGAACATAATCGAAAAGATAAGATAGGTTAAGGCAGAAATTAAATTTTCCCTTTATTCTTTAGATAGAATAGAGGGGGTGTTTTTTTTAAATGACCAATATCCTATTTACATTGATTATGATTTTATTATTTTTAGTGAAATTTGGAAAAAAATTAATGAAAACTTCATTTATTAGATTAAATCCATGCTAATTATTATATATTCGATAAAAATAAATATAATATGATGAATTCAAAAAAGATTCGAGAACATATTAAATCTAATCCATCATCAAGTACTTCTAAGTTAGTTTTAACATTGTATAACTTTAATAGAGGATTATTACAATTTTCAGCCTTAATCACTGGTTATATTCCTTCCCATGTCATAAGACATGTTTTTTACAGACAAATATTCAAAATGAAAGTTCCAAGTGATTCTATAATTTACAGGTGCTGTCGTTTAGTTAGTCCTTCTGGAATTAAAATAGGTCATAATTCAATTATAGGTGATAGATGTGTATTGGACGGTCGTTCTAACCTGATTATTGGCAATAATGTTAATATTGGGGGAGATACCCACATTCACACTATGGAACACGATATAAACAGCCCTACATTTGCTAGTATTGGTGGTCCTGTTAACATTGGTGATTATGTATATCTGGGCACAAATGTAATTATTCTTCCTGATGTAACAATTGGTGAAGGGGCAGTTGTTGCCTCGGGAGCTGTTGTTACTAAAGATGTAGAACCATGGACTTTAGTAGGTGGAGTACCTGCAAAATTTATAAAAAAAAGACCAAAGGTAAAATACACATTAGATACAAGCCAGAGGTTATATTTCTGGTAGAGAGTATTTAAATAAGATTTATTTTGTTAATTAGTAAAAAATCTGAACCCTGAGGATCCAATTCAACATTCGGAGTAAACAAAATCTTCTATTAAGATCAATAAAAAAAAATAAAAAAAAAATTTATTTACCGATACTTCTGTCTATCATTCCGCCTACTGATTGAAGAATAATACCTGTAAATGAAATAAATACACCAATTATGGTTAATAAGGCTGCAAAGGTGGTTGGTGTTAGTGAGTGGCTAGTACCAACTAAATAATCTGTAAAGAAGATAGAACCCATTACCAAACCTACACCTATCATCAAGAATCCTGGAAAAGTATAAAAGTAGATTGGCCTGTTGAACTTAGTCTCTTGGATTATGTTAATTAAAACCCCTAAACCATGTGTTAAAGGATTTTCTTTCGATCCATTGAGATCGTACCGTACGTCTATTTCAACTTCCTTAATTTTAAAATCGGCATTTGAAGCTTCTATTAACATTTCGCTTTCAATGCCGTAACCTTTTTGTTCAAATCGGAATGCTGATAAAGTTTTCTTAGAGAACGCTCTAAATCCACTTTGACTATCGGTTACTTTCACATTAGCGTTTATGTTAGTTGCGATGTCAAGCACCTTCTGTCCTAATCTACGGTATATAGGCGTGTCCTTGCCATCTCCATTGATATACCTACTTCCATTAACTATGTCGGCTCTTCCTTCCTTTATAGGTTTTATTAGTTTTGGTATATCTGATATTCTATGCTGTCCATCTGCATCCAAAGTTACAATGATGTCAGAATTTTTAGCTGCTTCAAAACCTGTTTTAAGCGCTACTCCTTTACCCATGTTTTTTTCATGTTTTATTAGTTCTACCCCTGCTAATTCAACTATTTCCGCTGTATTATCTGTACTACCATCATCAACAACGATAACTCGATCTACGAACTTGCTAGCTTGTAAAGCAACGCTTCCTACCGATATCTGTTCGTTATATGCGGGTATAACTACTGTCACTTCCTGCATAAATCCCCCTCCCAAAAATTTTGGCAGTTATGTTTGCATTATTCCAAACTTAATTTACACAAAATTTTGCTGATATACAAATCTATTACATAATATGAACGTGCCTTAATAAATATGTATTGCATCTTATTGTGATNNTATGTCACCTAATAGCAGTTTTATGATATTAGGTTATAATTTTTGTAATTGAAATCAAAATATTATTCACACGTCATCAAAAAAATAGTTTTAAACACTAAATAAATTGGTTTATTAGATTAATTAAACTTTTTAACCAAAAAAAAGATTAAATAAACTTAAAAAATCAATAAAATACATTTATTAATTTGTGATTAATGAATTAATTTATATACTGTATTTAAACTATTTTATACAGTTATTTAATGCCTTAAATATTTTTACATATAATGTATAGGTGAAAGACTTAAAGAATTATTGAAAATAAAAAATATGTGATTCTGTTGAATTGTTTTTTTATTATGGAATTTCAATAAATATTATGTTGATTAGTAATGATTTCATTTTAATTTAGATTTATATAATTAATTTTTTTTAAAATTAAGGGGATATATGCTCCTGTTCTTATTATAATTTAATTATTCCTTTAATAAAATCGTTTAATTCTTGAAATCGAGTTTGATTTTGTTAAAATAATTTATCTATACATATTTAAAAAATTGATAAGCTTCGCTATACTGTAACTCTNNGTGATACGATCATGTGAAAATAATCACTAAAAATAGATAAAAATTAAATTCACATACCTTTTATCATATATCATTGACTTAGTGAAAATTATCACAAAAATTGCAATTTATTATAAAATTCACTTTTTAAGATATTAATGGTTCTTATTAGGATATTATACTTTCTATAATTATATTAAAAACTAATTTAACTGATTATAAACTATTATTTTTATTTTAAATAAAAATTAATATTTATTTA